>JAKACE010000115.1 GCA_021821705.1 Actinomycetes bacterium
GCTCCACCTGGTCGAGGAACTGGCCGGTCTCCCGGTGGCCGAGCACGTAGGCCCGCACCGGTTCGTCCCGGCCCGAGTACGGCCGCAGCTCGTCCACCCCGTGGGGGTTGGGCAGGAAACGGCAGTCGAAGACGAGGTCGGCGTCGAGGGGCAGGCCGTGGGTGTAGCCGAAGGACACCACCGACGTGTTCATGCCCTCTGCCTCGGTCCCTGCGAACAGCGACAGCACCCTGGTCCGGAGCTGGTTGACGTTGAGGGGCCCGGTGTCGAGGACCACGTCGGCCCGCTCCCGCACCGGCTCCAGGAGCCGCCGCTCGTCGGCGATGGCCTCCTTGACGCCGGCCCCGGCGACCGGGTGGCGCCGGCGGGTGCCCTCGAAGCGGCGGACCAGGACCTCGTCGGACGCTTCCAGGAAGAGCACCTTGACCCTGTTACCGCTGGCCTTGAGCTGCGTCACCGCCGCACGCAGGTCGCCGAGCTGGCCGGCGTGGCGGCCAACCACGAGGGCCACCTTCTGCACCTCCGGCCCCGGGCCGGAGAGGAGGTCGGCGACCTTTGTTATAAGGGGCGTGGGCAGGTTGTCCATGACATACCAGCCCAGGTCCTCGAGCACCGCTCCTGCCTGGGAGCGGCCGGCACCTGAGAGACCTGTCACCACCAGGAACTCGGCCACACCCCCATTGTGCCCGACCCGGTAGCCCGGGGCGCCACAAACCCGTGCCCCGGGTCAGCGGCGCCGGGCCAGCTTCTCGGCCCGGAGCATCAGCAGTCGCGGGAAGGCTGCCGCCTCCCGGTACTCCTCGGCCCGGGCCAGGAACCCCTCGGGGGGCGCGGGCTCCTCCATGCGGGTGAGGTAGAGGCCGGCATCCGCCATGGCGTTGACGTACACCGACAGGGGGCGGTGGACGAACGGTACCCAAACGTCCTTGTCCACCTCCTCAACGCCGTGGTGCTCCACCAGGTAGGGGCCGATCCTCCAGTACTGCTCGCCCAGTATCTGGTCGTCCACCCAGCCGCTGCCGGGTGCCTGCAGTAGGGGGTGGTTGAGCAAGAGCACGAAGGTGCCGCCCGGGACCAGCACCCGGCCCACCTCGGCCAGAGCGCCGGCCGTGCCCTCGATGTGCTCGAACACCAGGCAGGCGAAGGCTGCGTCGAACGACGCGTCGGCGAAGGGCAGCGATGCGGCCGAAGCGCGGGCGTAAGTGACCCGGGCACCTGCCACTGTGCCGGTTTCATGCCCGCTCATGCCGTCATCTCCGCTCCCGGTGGCCCCGCTTTGCCCAGACCGAGGCGCCCCCGCGCCGGCCGCGTCCCCACCTGCCGCGTCGGCCCCAGCCCCAGCCCCATTGTCGACCCAGGCCCCGGTGCGCTCGAGCGCCACCGAGAGCTGGGAACGGGTCGGGTCGATGCCCACCACGTGGCGAGTGCCCTCCACCCCGGCGGCAACCCGCGACAACTGCCCCTCACCGCACCCGATGTCAAGGGCCCGGCCCGGGCGCACCGACCCCAGTTGCCGGGCCAGGAGGGGGATGATCTGCTCCTCGTACTCGGCGTCGGCTCCGGCGGTGAAGGCCTCCTGCCACCAGCCGGCATTGACCTCCCACAGCTGCTCGGCCTCTACGGGCAGAGGCCTACCGGCGTCGTGGTAACCGTCCGCCTGGTACGGGGCCGACCACCCCTGTCCGGCTTCCTGGCCTGGCGTCACGCCGGCCCCACACTGCCGTCAGCGTGCCCCGGCGCAGCCACGGGCCCGGTTGACCACTCTTCGTCGTCCACCGGGGCGACTTTGTCGGTACCCGCTCCGTGGACCTTTTCCCACACCGCCTCCCCGACAGCGCTTGGCAACCAACTGAGCGACACCAATACCTCCTTGGGGGCTTCCTTCACCGCCTTGACGCCGCCCAGCTCGGCCACCAGGCGCTTGCGCCGAACGGGACCGAGACCGGGGATGCCGTCCAGTACCGAACCGGTCATCCGCTTGCCGCGTAGCTGGCGATGGTAGGTGATGGCGAAGCGGTGGGCCTCGTCGCGTATGCGCTGCAGCAGGTAGAGAGCCTCGGAGCCCCTCGGCACACGAAGCGGCGCCTCGCGCCCGGGCAGGTAGACCTCCTCGAACTGCTTGGCCAGCGAGGCCACGGGGATCTCGTCGTCGAGCCCGAGCTCCTCGAGCACGCGCACAGCCACATTGAGCTGGCCCTTGCCCCCGTCGACAAGCAACAACTGAGGCGGGTAGGAGAAATGGCGCTTGCGGTCGACGACAGGCAGCTCCCGCTCGGCCAGGTACGCCTTGAGCCGACGGGTGAGGACCTCCTCCATGGCGGCGTAGTCGTCGTTGCCGGGGACGTCCTTGACCTTGAAGCGCCGGTACTCGCCCGGCCGGGGCAGGCCGTCCTCCATCACCACCATCGAACCGACATAGTCGGTCCCCTGCAGGTGGCTCATGTCGTAGCACTCGATGCGCAAGGGCGCCTCCGGGAGGTCGAGGGCTTCCTGCAGAGCGTTGAGGGCGCGGGCGCGGGCATTGTGGTCGGCCGAACGGCGCAGCCGGTGGCGCACCAGCTCCTCGCCGGCGTTCTTGGCCACCATCTCCAGTAGGGCCTTCTTGTCCCCACGCTGAGGTACGTGAAGGTGCACCCGGCTGGCACCTGCCGCCCTCGGGTTGACGCTGCGCTCCGGCCTGCGCTCGGGGCTGGCTGCCCACCACTCGACGCTCGGGCCCGCGGTCTGTGCCCTGGGACGGCGAAGCAGCGCTCGGGCTGCCCCGTCCCCTGTCCCGTCCTCGGCCCCTATCAGCCCGCCGGCGCCGAGCCCGCTGCGGGCGGCTCTTGCGCCCGGCCGCCCGTCGGCCCTCATCTCGCTCAGCCACTGCTCCACGACCTCTGTCTCGTCCACGGGCCCGGGCACGAGCACCAGCGGTGGCACACCGTTGACGGCATCCGAGTAGTGCTGCTCGAGTACATGGGCAAGCAGCTGGCTCGGGCCAAGATCCTCCACCTTGTCCACGATGAAGCCCTTGCGGCCCACTACCCGCCCGCGCCGAACGTAGAAGACCTGGACGGCGGCCTCCAGCTCGTCCTCGGCAAGAGCGAAGCAGTCGAGGTCCTCGGGCTTCTCGCTCACCATCTGCTGCTTCTCGATCGCTTTGCGCACCGAGGCGGTCCGGTCCCGCAGCCGCGCCGCCAACTCGAACTCGAGGTTGGCGGCCGCGTCGTGCATCTGGCGCTCGAGGCGTTCGACAACCGGCGCGGTGTCGCCCTCCAGGAACGTGGCGAGGTCGTCGACCAGGCGCGAGTACTCGCTCGGGCTCACCAGCCCGGCGCACGGCCCGGCGCAGCGCTCGATGTGGTACATGAGGCACGGGCGCCCCAGGCGCTGGTGGCGGGCGAACTTCCCGTCGGTGCAGCTGCGGACCGGGAACGTCCGCAACAGTAGGTCGAGGGTCTCCCGGATGGCGTACGCGTGGGCGTACGGGCCGTAGTAGCGGTGCTGGCTGCGCGGCGCCGGACGCCCCCGCCGCACGGTGGCCCGCGGCCACTCGTCGCCCACCGTCAGCACCAGGAAGGGGTAGCTCTTGTCGTCTCGCAGCCGGACGTTGAAACGAGGCTTGTGCTGCTTGATGAGGCTGTACTCGAGCATGAGCGCCTCGACGTCGTTGCGCACCTGGATCCACTCGACGGTCTCGGCGCTGGCGACCATCTGGGCTGTACGCGGCGGCAGGGCGGATGGGGCCTGGAAGTAGTTGGACAACCGCTGGCGCAGGGACTTGGCCTTGCCCACGTAGATGACCCGGCCGTCGCGGTCCCGGAACTGGTACGAGCCAGGGCTGTCCGGTATGGCTCCGGGCGCGGGGCGTTGCAGCACCGCTCCAGTCTGGCTCAACCTCGCGACCGCTCGGTGGCCGGGCTTCACAGGACCATCACAGCTCGCCCAACAGCCCGTCATAAACGGTGGCGACAATTAGGGCGTAAGTCAGAGCAGTTCCGACTGAGGAGGAGAGATGACAAACCACATCAGGGGGCGGCGCCACAACTTCGTAGCGGCAACCACCGCCATTGCCGCATCCCTCGCCACCGCGGCCGGAGCCCTGGCCGCCACGACCGCCCCGGCGCTCGCCGACCCCATCCCCACCACCACGACCACCACCGCCGTCGGCACACAGCCGGCCGTGACCGTGCCGGCGGTACCGCCGATGCCCGAGGCCAGGCGCCTCGAATGGGTGAAGCGGGACTCCAACCGCCTCATAGCCAACCGGATAGAGTCCCTGCGGGTAGCCATCCGGCGGCTCGCCACCAAGAGCTATTTGGGCCAGGACGGGACCACCCTGACCACGGACATGCAGTCGGACATCACCGGCCTGCAGGCGCTGCGCACCAAGATCGACGGCGATACGGACCTTCAGACGGCCATCGCCGACCGGGCGCTGATATTCACCCAGTACCGCGTCTACTACCTGGTCCTGCCGGTCGCTTCCGACGTGGTCAACATCGACTGGCTGACGAGTGTCAGGCTGCCGGCGCTGCAACAGCAGATCACCCAGCTCCAAGGCCTCGAGAACTCCTCGAACCAGGCGTACCTGTCACCACTGGTCACCGGCATGCAGGCCATGGCCCAACAGGTCACCACCGCCACCAACGGTCTGTCGGCCCAACTGCTGTCCTATACCCCGGCCCAGTGGAACGCCGACCACAACCTGCTCTTCACAGCCGGTGTGGGCATCCGCACCGCGCGGGCGGCACTGGCCACAGCCGAGAAGGACTACGCACAGGCCATGAGGTACCTGCACGGAAAGCGGCCCGTGGCCCAGCACCCGGCCAAGCAGCACAAGGACCGCTGAGCCCCGGCTCTTCGCTCTAGTACCACGACAGGCAGCGTTTGCCTTCTTCGGCGCTGCAACTTCTGCAGATCCCGGCGAGGCCTCTCGTGCTCTCCAAAGAGGGCGAAGGTCCCCGGGGGCAGCGCCAGACCGCAAACCGGACGGCCCGAGCTCGAGACCGGGCCCGGTCCGGTGGCGGCAGGTGAAAAAGCCCCGCACCCATGGTGCGGGGCTTTTTCACGTCGTCGCTCTGGGTACAACCGGCTCGGCCCCTCACGCAGGCTGGACCGCGTCAGCCGGCCGGGCCCCTGGCGGGCTATTTCTTGTCGAGCAGCGGGGCGAGGAAACGGCCCGTGTAGCTGTCGGGGCACTCGGCGACAGTCTCGGGAGTCCCTGCAACCACGATTTTGCCGCCGCCGTCGCCGCCCTCGGGTCCGAGGTCCACCAGCCAGTCCGCCGTCTTTATGACGTCGAGGTTGTGCTCGATGACGATCACCGTGTTGCCCTGCTCGACCAGCCTGGTCAGGACCCCGAGAAGCTTGCGGACATCCTCGAAGTGCAGGCCCGTCGTGGGCTCGTCGAGGATGTAGAGCGTCCTACCGGTGGAGCGCTTGGACAGCTCCGACGCCAGCTTTATGCGTTGGGCCTCCCCGCCCGAGAGCGTCGGCGCCGGTTGGCCCAGCTTGACGTAGCCCAGGCCCACGTCGACCAGGGTCTGCATGTGGCGGGCTATGACAGGCTGGTTCGAGAAGTAGTCCGCCGCCTCTTCGCAGGACAAGTCGAGCACGTCGGCGATATTCTTGCCTTTGAAGGTCACATCCAGGGTGTCGCGGTTGTAGCGGGCCCCCTTGCAGACCTCGCACGGCACGTACACGTCGGGCAGGAAGTGCATCTCGATCTTTATGGTGCCGTCGCCCGAGCAGGCCTCACAGCGCCCACCGCTGACGTTGAAGGAGAAGCGGCCCGGCTGGTACCCCCGGACCTTGGCTTCGGTGGTGCTTGCGAAGAGGCGACGCACGTGGTCGAACACGCCCGTGTAAGTGGCGGGGTTGCTACGCGGCGTCCGCCCGATGGGCGACTGGTCCACGTCGACGACCTTGTCGAAGGCGTCCCCACCCTCGATCCGCCGGTGCCGGCCGGGCACTTCCTTGGACTTGTATATCCGCTGCATCATGGCCCGCAGCAGGATGTCGTTGACAAGGGTGGACTTGCCCGACCCGGAAACACCCGTCACGACGCAAAGGCACCCCACCGGGAAACGGGCGTCGACGTCGCCGAGGTTGTGCTCGCGCGCCCCGCGCACGGTGAGCCAGCCGCGCGGTGGGCGCCTATTGGCGGGAACGGGGACGAAGCGCTTGCCGGACAGGTACTGGCCGGTGAGGGAACCCTTCGTGCGCAACAGTTCCTTGACCGTGCCCGACACCACCACCCGGCCGCCGTGCTCCCCCGCCCCCGGCCCCCTGTCGCCCCC
>JAKACE010000116.1:0-3631 GCA_021821705.1 Actinomycetes bacterium
GGTTGAGGCGGTAGTAGCTCGGGTTGTCGAGGCCGCGGAAGCAAAGCGTCGGGCCGAGGTGGTTGCCTTCGGCCGTGTGGTTGTAGACGACGTCCAGGATCACCTCGATCCCGGCCGCGTGCAGCGCCCGGACCATGGCCTTGAACTCGTTGACCACGCGGTGGCCCGGGCGCGACGCGTAACCCTGGTGGGGGGCGAAGAAGCCGATGGTGTTGTACCCCCAGTAGTTGCGAAGGCCCTGGTCCACGAGGTACTGCTCGTCGATGAAGTGTTGGACCGGCATCAGCTCCAGGGCGGTGATGCCCAGGCGCTGGTAATGGTCGAGCATGACCGGGTGGGCCACGCCGGCGAACGTGCCCCGCAGCGCAGGTGGGACGTCGGGGTGCTGCCATGTCAGGCCGCGTACGTGGGTCTCGTATATGACCGTGTCCTGCCATGGCCGGCGTGGCCTGCGGTCCTCGGCCCACTCGAAGGAGGTGTCCACCACCACCGACTTGGGCATGAACGGTGCAGAGTCGGTGTCTTCGGGCACCAGGTCGTCGCCACCCTTGTACCCGTAGACCTCCGGGCCCCAGCGGACCTCGCCCGAGATGGCCTTGGCGTAGGGGTCGAGGAGCAACTTGGCATGGTTGGCCCGTAACCCCCTGGCCGGGTCGTAGTCGGCCCTCACCCGGTAGCCGTAGAGCTGGCCTGGCTCGGCGTCCTCGAGGTACCCGTGCCAGACGTAGGCCTCTACCTCTTCCAGCTCGTAGACGGTCTCGTCACCGGCCTCGTCGAACAGGCAAAGCTCAACCGCTTCGGCGCTCTGGGAGAACACGGCGAAGTTGGTCCCGGCCCCGTCCCACGTGGCCCCCAACGGGTACGCCTCACCGGGGGCAAGGGCGCCCGGCAAGGCGGTGAACGGGGGGGCGAAGCCCGCGGCTGAGGCTTGGGACGGCTGGCTGGTATCGGGCATGGGGGGTCAGGCTAACGGCGAAGAGTGCCGTTGGTCACGGCTGGCGGCCTGGCAGTGGAGGCTGCCCGCCCGCGAGGCTTTCCGGCGGCGGCCTTCAGCCCCACCAGAGAGCGCCGGCCGTGACGACGTAGAGGGCGATCAGTGCGACGCCCTCCAGCCAGGAGTACTCACCGTCGTAGACGACGACCGTGACCACTCCGACGGCAGTGGCCAACGCCGCCACCAGCAGGGAGGGCAGCACCATGGTCAGCTGGACGGGGCCGACCAGTGGGCTGAGCAACACCAATAGGGGGGTCAGGAAGAGTGCCACCTGAAGGGGGCTGTTGAGGATGGTGCTGATGGCGTAGTCGGCCCGGGCTTTCCAGGCGAAGCGGATGCCGGCAACGTTCTCCACGGCGTTGGAGGCGATGGCTACTATCACCAGGCCCGTGAACACCTGCGAGATGCCGAGGGTGCGCGTTGCCGGCGTGAGGGCGGCGACGAACCAGTCGGACACCAGCGCCGAGGCGAGGGCGGCAGCCACAAGTAGTGCGACCGGTAGGGTGAGGTCGTGCCCCGGGGGCCGCCCGAGCTCTGGCGCAGGTCCTGCGCCGGGCGCTGGTGCGATGCCGGGCGCTGGTGCGATGCCGGGTGCTGGTGCGGCACCGGGCGCTGGTGCGGCACCGGGCCGAGCAGAGGCCTTGGACGACCGGTTGCCAGCGGCGGCGGCCTCGGGCCCGCCGCTCAGCCAGAAGGGGATGCTTGCCGCGTAGACGAGGAGCAGGACGATCGCAACCACGTCCGAGAGCGCGTCGGCGTGGCGGGTGGCGGGCGTGTGGAGCCGGACGGCCAGGGTTGGCACCAGCATGGCCCCCACCGCCAGGGCCAGGAGGGTGACGAGCATGCGGGGAGCCTCGGGTTCGAACCGCTGCACCCCGTGGCGCATGCCACCGCTCAGGAAGGCTACGCCGAGCACCAGCAGCAGGTTGGCCAGGACCGACCCGACCAGGGCGGCCTGCACGACATGGGTCAGGCCGGCTCGGAGGGCGAATATCCCGACCAGCAGTTCGGGGAGGTTGCCCAGGCTCGACTGGAGCAGGCCGGTGGGGCCGGGGCCGAGCCGTTCGCCTACCTGCTCGATGGACTGGCCAACGACTGCGGCCAGGGCGGCCAGGGCGAAGGCGGCTACGACGAAACGGGCGACGTCGGGGGCACCCCCCAGAGCGGTGACGGCAGCGGCGACCGTCAGGAGGCCGGCGACCCCTGCGGCCAGACGGCCCTGCCTCGTCCCTGACCCAGCGGCCATCAAGGCCACGACCCTAACAGGGGTGCACAGTTCGACAGCGGGGTGTGGGCCGACGTTGTACAGTGAAGCGGCCGGTGCCAGCCCAGGCGGCGTGGCCGAGTGGTCCAGGCAAGGGCCTGCAAAGCCCTCTACAGCGGTTCGATTCCGCTCGCCGCCTCCAGCACCGCCCCTGCCGGCCCGGTGCAGCGCCCGTCACTCCTCTGCGTGGCGCTGGCTCCCGAAGCGCAGGAAGACAGTGAGGGCTCCGATCACCAGGGCTACGCCTGCGCCCAGTTCGGCCACTTCGAGAGGGCTACGGAAGTCCACCAGGACCTGGATGAAGCTGACCGCCGCCACCAGCACGATCATGGCGATGACCCGGGCTTTGAGGTCGTTGAGGTCCTGCATGAGCAGCCACGGCGGCAGTGGTCGGGCGCCCGGTGGGTCGACGCGGCTTATGAACAGCTCGTAGAAACCGATAGCGGCGATCAACATGGTCGCGCCGATCAGGAACAGGTCTATTACAATCAGGAAGCCCGCGATGTTGTTCTCGGCCGGCAACGGGTGCTCGACGGTATGCGCCACCGTCCGCGCGAAGTAGTAGGCGCCATAGATGGAGGCCCCCAGCGCTGCCGTCACCAGTACCATCACTGGCACCACGACCAGTACGCGGGAAGCGGCCAGGAGGCGCTCGAGGATCATTTCCGCGCTGGAGTAGCGGCCCTGCGCATCGAGGGCTGGCTTCTGTCCATCGCTGGGATGCTCTGCCGTCGGGCTGGGCTGCCCGGCGCTGCCAGTTAGCATGCTCAGAGCCTACGACCGGTCGGCGACCCGAAATGCCACACCAGTTGTCCCTTCCCCCCTGAGGTCGAAGGCTAGTCTTTGGGCAGGGGGGCCAAGGTCCTGGTAGGAGTGCCCGGAGGCACCCGGTGGCGGTGGGCGGTGGGCGGTGGGCGGTGGGCGGTGGGCGGTGGGCGGCAGTGCTCCTCTTGCTCGGGTGTTGTTCTGGCTCGCTCGGCATGCGCCGAATGTTCACCTCGCCTGCACCTGCTCTCCCTCCGGTCGCCACGTCGGGGCCTGAGATTGGGAGCATGACGACGCGTTCTGAGGACCCATCAACCTTCGGCTCAGCTTCCGCCTATGTCGTCGAGTGGCAACTTTGGGACGAGCCCCATACTGGTGCCGCGCCGTCGGCGGCAGCGGCTGAGAGAGGGGAAACATTCGGCCTGTGGCGGCCTGAGGAAGACGACTGGGAGCGTGCTAAGTCCTTGACCCTCAGAGTTCCGCTGGCCGCTTGACCAGCATGCACTGGTCCAGTGCTGAAGCCACCAGGCGCGCTCGCTCGAGCGACGGCCGGCGCAGGGCGGTCAGCCTGGTCGTCACCCCCCCCCCCCCCCCCCCCCCCCCGCCCC
>JAKACE010000116.1:3641-6253 GCA_021821705.1 Actinomycetes bacterium
ACGTCGGTGCAGAGCGCCCGGGCCTGGTCCCCGGCGGGCGTGTGCGTCAGCGGGACCCTCATGAGCCGTCCCCCGCCTCGCCGGAGCCGAGCGCCCGCAGCAGCGCGTTCCAGGCGAGGGTCGCGCCCCGGCCGCCGCCGCCGCCCCCCCCCCCCCCCCCCGAACGGTGGCCGGGCAGATGCGGGGAGCGGTTCTCCCCGCCGGTTGGCCCCGGTCGGGGCTTGCCCCAACCGGGGCCGGCGCAGGGTCCTGGCAGGCTTGGTGGTGTTGACCGGACGGCGGGGGTGCAGCGCAGGCGTCGCAGCGCAGGGTGGGCCTTGGTGCAATGCGGCCGCCCCGGCAACTGGTGAGCGGCCTCGAGTTGCCGGCTGCAGCGTCTCACCCGAATGCCTTGACGGGCCTGGCGGGCCATGATACCGTTCGCTTAGTAACTCGATTCACTAATACGATTCACTGATCCGGTTGCAAGGTCAGAATGGGGGCCGTTGGGGCGTTTCGGCGTGCGCACGGGTGTGGGGACCAGGGCAGACGTACCCAGCTGCGAAGGTACCTCGCGCTACTGGCCGCGCCGGTGGGCCCCGAACTGCACCTGTCGGCGACAAAGCTTGCATCTGACCGCGCAAGCGCGGTAACCGAAACTACACCAAGGGGAGGAAGTATGCCATCCGAGCACCGACTGCGGAAACACAAACTACTAGCCATCTGCGCCACTGCGCTCGTTACGGCGGGCACACCGGTCCTGACCGAGGCAGCCGCTTCTGGCGCGCCTGCCGCCAGCAATGCGATCCTCACGATCGGTCGTGAGGGCAACACTGTGTTTTCCCGCAACTTCAACCCGTTCTCGCCCAATGCGGACCTTGGCACCACTACGGCCGTCTACGAGCCGTTGGTCGTGTATACCCCGACGAACGGCAGGTACACCCCGTGGCTGGCGAGCAGTTGGACCTGGGGGCCCAAGGCCACAAGCCTCAGCTTCCATCTGCGCCACGGCGTACAATGGTCGGACGGCCAACCCTTCAATGCTCAGGACGTGGTGTACACCTTCCACGTCCTGAAGAGGTACTTTGCGGGCGGGGGATTCCCCTTCGTTAAGAGCGTGACCGCCGTCAACGCCTACACGGCCAAGTTCGCCTTCACAGAGCCGTTCGCGCCCGCCCTGGGCCTGGTGGGGGGGCAGGTGATCGCGCCAGCTCACATCTGGTCGAAGATAGCCAACCCGGTCACCTACACCAACCCCAACCCGGTCGGCACCGGCCCGTTCACCCAGGTCACGAGTTTCACGCCCGAGGTCTACGTGCTTGGCAGGAACCCCCACTACTGGCAGCCGGGCAAGCCCTACTTCGCTGGGATCCGCTACCCGGCCTACGCCGGCAACCCCCAGGCACAGGCGGCGACCGCCTCGGGTGAGGTGGACTGGGCCGACCTCTACTTCCCCAACGTCGACAAGACCTACGTCGCCAAGGACCCCAAGCACTTCCACTACTGGTTCGCGCAGACCGGAGGCACCGTCACCCTGGTCCTCAACACCACCATGGCGCCGTTCAACAACGTCGTGGTGCGCAAGGCGATATCCATGGCCATCAACCGCCAGGCCAACGTCAATTCGGTTTACGGTCCCTACACCGCCGTGGGCAACTCGACCGGCCTGAGCCCGACATCGAACTACTTCGACAAGGCCATCGCCAAGGCTGACAACTGGACCTCGCAGAACGTGGTCAAGGCCAATGCCATGCTCAACGCCGCCGGCTACAAGAAGGGCCCCAACGGCATCCGGCTGATGCCAGACGGCAAACCCATGAGCTTCACGCTCGAAACAGGCGGGACCTCGACCGACTACGTGCAGTCGGCCCAGAACATCGCCGCCAACGTGAAGAAGATCGGCATAGACATGGTCGTGACGCCCAAGGCGTGGAACAACGTCATAAGCGACGTCCAGCTCGGTCACTTCCAGGCGGCCCATATGTTCGGCGTGCTGGGGACCACCCCTTACACTTTCTATGACTTCTTCATGGGCTGCGGAAACGTCGTCCCTGTCGGTCAGAACGCGACCCAGAACTGGGCCCGCTTCTGCGACAAGAAGGCGACACGCCTACTGGCAGACTTCGCCGCCGCCACGACTCCGGCGGCTCAGCACCGGATCGCCGACAGCCTCCAGGCCGAGTTCGCGGCCACAGCGCCTGTCATCCCGCTGTTCACTCAGCCGGACTGGGGCGAGTTCAACACCACCCGCTTCACGGGCTGGCCCTCTGCGGCTGACCCGTACGCCACGGGCCAGTCCCGCTACCCTGGGGCTGTCCTGGTCCTGACCACCGTCAAGCCCGTCGCCTGAACCGTTCGGGACCGTCAAGACCGCTGCGGCCGGCACCGGTGCCGGCCGCACTTGGCGCCAGGGGAGCATAGATGCGTTATCTGCTATCACGGCTGGGCCTGTACCTCGTCGCGCTATGGGGCTCGCTCACCATCAACTTCGTTCTGCCCAGGCTGGCTCCGGGTGATCCCGCTGCCAGCCTGCTGTCCCGGATGACGGGCCAGCTGACCCCCGCCCAGATCAACGCCCTGCGGGTCGTGTACGGCGTCAAGACCAATGTCCCGATCTACCGCCAGTACCTCAC
>JAKACE010000117.1 GCA_021821705.1 Actinomycetes bacterium
ACAGGTCGTTGTGGCCTTGTTGGATTGCATCGGCCCCGGGCGTGCGCCCCTGGGACCGGTTGAGCGCTTCCTGCCCAGGTGGGCTCTGGGTTGCCCGGCTCTGGGTTGCCCGGCTCTCGGTTGGCCCGTCCCTGCGCCCCGCCCAAGGTGCGGTCGCGTTGGCAGAGCGGGACCGGGTGGCTGCTATGTGAACGGCCCGGGGGGCGACCGGCAGGCGGGCCGCCACCGTTTGGGCCCCGACGATCTCGGGCACCACCTCGTCGGGTCTTGCCCTGGCTCGCCCTCCCGTGGTGCCACTCGCCCCGTCGAGCTGCGTTGGCAGGGACCGGCTGCGGAAGGCGGGCAGAGCGGGCGGCCCGGTTGAGGGGCCACGGGCGTCGCCGCGTTGCCCTGGGCGCACAGCTGGGGCCGGCGGCCGCGACGGGCCCGGAGGTCGCGGCGGGCCCGGCTCGTGAGCCCGGGCTGCGTTCGCGGCCCAGTCCCACGCTGTACCGGCGCGACGGGCGCGGCCAAGGGCGACCGGGCCATAGCGGCCCGAGGGTGGTGACGGCAGCGCCGCCGGGGGAGGGACGACACCGCCTGGCGGCGAGCCCGTTGCCTCAGCAGGGCCCGGGACGGCGCCGGGCACAATGGCCAGACGCAGCCGCGCCGCCGACCAGGGGCGCGGCCGGGCCTCTGGCAGAGCGGCAGTCATGGCGGAGGCGGCCGGTGCGCCAGGGGCGCGCGAGGCAATTGGGCCGGCTGGCGCGAAGAGACCGGCTGGCGCGAACCGGCCCGACGAGGCAGGTGGGCCGACCGGAGCGAACGGGGAGCCGCCTGTGCGTCCGACCCGACCCCCGACAGGAACGGCCGGGCGCTGTCGCCCTGCGGTGGAGCGCAACCGTGCCAACATGGCTGTGCGGGTGACGGCGGGAACCGCCGGTTCAACCTGTGCGGGCACGGGCCCCCTGGCGCGGGCCAGGACGGTGGTGTCTGCGCCGGCCCGGGAGCCCATAGGGGTGGCGACGCCGGCGTGGGGTCGTGGCCGGCTACCGGTGGTGGTGATGGGCGCTCCGGCTGATGCCCACGGCCGAGCCTGTGGGGCGGCAACGCCGGCACGGATGGCCCGGTGCCTGACGGCAGTCGCCGGTGTGGGCCGTCTCCGCATGGGGCTGTTCGGCGCGCCGGGTTTTTGCCCCGGCACACCCATGGCCCGGTGCCCGAGCGCGGCCGGCGGCTTGGGACCGGCCAGGACGGCAGGTACGTAGGCCCGTCCTGGCGAGCCGGCGGCGGTGAAACCGCTGGTGCGCCCGGGCGCGTGGGCAGCGGGTAAGAGTCGCTCTCCGCGGGCTGTGGGGGAGGTCGGCCGCCTGGCGGCAGTCGCCGGGGCCAACGGTCGCGCCATGGCCGGGGCGGGCGGCCTCTCGGCAGCGCTCACTGGGCCCGCCATGCGCCGGGCGGTTCTGGCGGCGGGAAGGGGGTGTGGCCGCTCGGCGTTGGTGGCCGATGAGACTGCTCGGCGTAGCACCCGGAGTACCGGCCGGGGGGAGGCCTCCGGTCGGTAGGCAGCGGCACAGATAGCCGCAGCAGACGGCCGGGAGGCGACGAGCCGTTGCTCGTTGGCCGGGCGGCCTGACGAGGTTGGCTGGAGCGCACGCCGGAGGGCAAGCGTCCATCGGGCGACGCCAGGCGGGCGCGGGGTCGGCGCGGGCGGCCCGCTCCTGGGTGTGGTCGGACGCTCGGCGGGCCTGGTGCCGGCGGGGACCGGAGGGCGCACCGGCAACGTGACGGCGGCCAAGGGCCCGGAGCGGGCCGATGCGGGCCCGGGCCGAGGCGCACGCCCTGGCGGGCTGGGCCGAAGCCGTTCGTCGGGGGCCTCAGGTTCAGCCCGGGGTGCAAAGGACCTTGTGGCGCCGGCTGGCAGCAGGTGGGCCGTCCGAGCAACAGGCCGGGGGCCCGTCGCCGCTCGCACGCCGACCGACGCGGCAATGGCGTGAAGGCCGGGAAGGCGGCTAGGTGCAGGCGATGTCGCCGGCGACCGCCGGTCCGTGCGGACGGGCGGCCAGGCGACGGAGTCAGCGAGCTCTGCGCCCAGCCGGCGATCGCCCCTCGCGCCGTGGGCGCGGCGCACGGCTGCAGCTGCCAGGGCCGGGCGCGTTGCCGCACCCACAGGGCCCGGCCTCGGCCCGGGCCGGTGTTCGAAGGCTTCGGCCCCCGAAGCGGCGGTCCGACCCGGTGTTGGGCCCGGGAACCTTTGCCCTCTCCGGAGAGCACGAGAAGCCGTGCCGGGACCTGTAGCAGTCAAACTGCCAAAGAGGGCAGGACCTGTAGAAGTCGCAGTGCCAAAGAGGGCCGAGGTTGCCTGTCCTGGCACTAGTCGTGACAGGGGGCCGGCGTGCCGCCCCGACACTGCCCGCCCTGGCCTCGGTGCATATGGGAGTGCTGCGCCAGCAGTGGCACTCGTGTTCCCGGTGGCCGGCCGAAGCCCGGATGGGGGCCGGACCGCCGAGCGCACGGCGGTCCGCTGCGCTGCAAGCGGCGCCGATGGGGTGGCGCCACGGAGGGCAGGCCGCCGCCGTGGGCTGCCGATCGCCGCCCGCACGGCGGTGGGGCCTGCCGGTGGGTGTGGGCGTCCTGGTGCGAAGGGATGGGGGCCCATGACTGTTGCCGGTTCGGCGCCGCCGGCACTGGCCGGCAGGGCCACTGCCGGCCTTGTAGCCTGCGGCAGGGCCACTGCCGGCCTTGTAGCCTGCGGCAGGGCCACTGCCGGCCTTGTAGCCTGCGGCAGGGCCACTGCCGGCCTTGTAGCCTGCGGCAGGGCCACTGCCGGCCTTGTAGCTTGCGGCCCCGGGCCGGGACCGTGTGCGGTTGTGGCCAGTGCCGGTAAACACGCGCCTGGCTGCCGTCGTCCGGCACCAGGTGGTCGAGGCGTTGCCCGGCCGATGGCGGGGGGCGCGAGGCCGACGGTCGCAGCCCGGACGCCGGCGCGCCTGAGCAATTTGGTGCCGGACCGCAGCGGACGCCCGCCGACGGCCGTGTGTGCAGGCCGGACGAACGCATCGGTCTTAGGTGCCAGGCGCGACACGACCGCCGGCCCCAGACGGGCGGCGGACGTAATGAAGGCCAAACCAGGGGCTGGTGCCGGTCCTGGTGGGGGCCGCCCGGAAGCACCTGCCCGTTCGACCGTCACCCGGTCACGGCTGCCAAGGAGCCGACCGGTACCGGAGACCTCGGCCGGGTGGGAGACATAGGCGGGCGTGCTCGCCATTCGGCTGGGCGCGCCGGCTGGCCCGGTGGCGCGGCCGACTCGCGACTGGCTGGCACGCGATGTGACCCGAGGGAGCCCGCGTGGCGCTGGGCGCTGGATGCGGGTGGTGGGCCCGCGTAACCCGCTCATGCGCTCCCGGATCATCTGCAGGGCCTGGGCGCGCCGCTCCTCGTTCGAGACAGAGACGCTGAAGTGCGCCCGCTCGCCTGCTTCGGGTAGGTAATGGTCCGGCGGGCGGACAGGCAGGCGGGACACGTTCCATCCCGCCACCGGGCCTCGATGACCGGCCTGGAGGCGGCCGGCGATAGACCGCCCCACGAGCGAGACGAACTGCCCTGTCTGGGAGGCCAGCGTCCCGATCCCGGGAAGGGGTTGGGTGCTCGAGACCCGGCGCGAACGGCCCATGGCGCTGCCCCAGTGTTGGAAGCTGAAGCGCCGTGAGGCTTGCACACCCAACGGGTGGGGCGCAGAGGCCTGGCTTGGTGCCGAGGGGGCAGGGCTGTCGGGCGCCATCGCCTAGGTACCGCTGAAGGTCTTGGACACGAACCCGTGGTGGGCTATCTCGAGCTCCTCCTGGAGGGCGTCGGTGGCGCCGGCGCTGAAGCGGGGCCCGCTCCAGCGCACCGGGAAAGCGTCCTGGATGTCCCAGGCCCGCAACCGCTTGCCATCGGTGTTGACGGCGGTTATCGCACCCGTGCTCCGGGTGATCTTGTTGCCTGCGGCGGCAAAACCGTCGCCTGAGGACTTGGCTACCCACTGGAACAGTGCGTCGCTGTCGGTGATACCGGCCTTCATGACGATGTGCGGCCAGCTGGCGCGGCCCGGGAACTTGTGGACGAAGCCATTTTGGCCGCCCTCCTCGAACTCCTTGACCGCCACGTGCAGCTCCAAGCCACTGACCTCCTGGAAAGTCCCGATCGTGATCCCGTCCACCTCGAACAAGAACATGGGCGATACCGGCGATATGCCCTTGAAATCGTCCATTGAAGGGCTCATTGGCTGCGCACCGCCTCCCATGCTCGTGCGTTCAAGGCCGCCACGCCCTGCACAAGACGTGCTCTATCGGCGTGCTCCAGGTCCAAAAGGTCATCCATGGGCCAGTGCAGGTGGTAAGCGAGATAGACGATCTCCTGCCATATGGCCTCGGTGGGGTACTGCATCATCGCGAGGTGCTCGGTACCTCCTCGATGGCGGCACGCCGGCCGGTCGCAGCTGGCCGTGCCGGCTCGGTTGCCACGCCATCGGGGCCCGGCTCGGCGGGCCGGTCCGGGGACGGCTGCGGGCTGGCCGCCCGGGCCTCTGCCCTCGCCGCCTCCCTCTCCATCTCCTCCTGGGCCTCGAGCATCGCCTCGATGTCGGCAGGGGTGCCGAAATTGATGACGCCGTAGAAATCCTGGAGGTACGCGAGGTCGGCGGCGAACAGGTTCTCGATCTCGTGCGACGTGACCAGCTCGAGCGAGCCCAGGCGGCGTACCACCCGGGCCAGCACGATGATGGTCAAGCGAGGGTCGTCGGCGGAGGTGATGGTGGGGTCGCGCAGCGGCTCGAGCTCGTCACGCGCTGTCGCCAGGCGCATGACGCCCCGCTTGTGGATGTCACCGTTGCCATCGAGGTAACCCCTGGGCAGGACGAACTCGTACTCGGTCCGCAGCGCGCTCACCCACGCCTCACTTGGTGCGTTCCAGCTTCTCGTGCTGGATTGTGACTGTCTCGGAGATGGGGTCGTTGCCCGAGACGGTGAAGCTGTCGCTGGAGATCTTGGACGGCCAGGCGTTGTAGAAGTTCCACCGGGCGACTTCTTTGAGCGTGGAGTCGTAGATCACGACCGAGCCGTTCTTGCGCGCTGCCTCGAGGGAGCTGATCGACATCCCCTTGTCGCGGATTTGGTTGAACCACTTCCACAGCGGGTCGTTGTTGACCTCGACCGGCGCCAGCCGCTTGACGGAGAGCTCGCCCGTCCACTTGGGCTTGGAGAACGCCTTGCGCTGGGCGTACTGGCCGTTTGCCAGCTGCTGCTGGATGTCGGTGACCTCCAGCTCGACGTCGAGGCCGCTGACCTCTGAGAGCTGGCTGATGACCTCCCCGTCGATCTCGAGGAAGAAATGGTTGGCGACCAACGGGTCGCTTTTGATGACGGTTGATGCGGGCATACTGCCTCCCTATCTGGATTGGCCGGCGCCTAGCTGGCGGACTGCTTCTGCTGGCTGATGCGGAAGATGACGAACTCGGCCGGCTTCACCGGGGCGATGCCGACCTCGACGACCAGCTTGCCTTCGTCTATCGACTGGGGCGGGTTGGTCTCCGCGTCGCACTTGACGAAGAAGGCCTGGTCTGCGGAGGTCCCGAAGAGGGCCCCGTCGCGCCACAGGCCCGTGAGGAAGCCCTTCAGGGTCCGGGTGACGCCTTCCCACAGCTTGACGTCGTTGGGCTCGAACACCGCCCACTGTGTGCCGTCGAGGATGGTCGTCTCGACCATGTTGAAGAGGCGCCGGACGTTGATGTAGCGCCAGTCGCTGTCCGAAGAGAGGGTCCGGGCGCCCCAGATGCGGATGCCGCGGGTGCCGAAAGGCCGGATGCAGTTGATCCCGATCGGGTTGAGCAGGGACTGCTCGGCCTTGCTCACGTGGTAGGCGACGTCCAGGCAACCCGCGATCGTCTCGTTGGCAGGCGCCTTCCATACGCCACGGGTCTCGTCCACCCGTGCCCACACGCCGGCGATGTGGCCAGAGGGAGGGACGAGGATCTCTGCATCGGCGGCCCCTGTTGGCGTCGGGTTCTCGACTTTGATCCATGGGTAGTAGAGAGAGGCGAACGCCGAGTCGTACATGGCGGTACCGGCCAGCCATTCCTTGATCTGCTGCGGGGACATGTCGGGCGGAGCGTCCAGGACGGCCATACGGTTGCCGTGCAGCTCGCAGTGGGTGATGAGGGTGGTCTGTACGGCCTTCCACATGTTGAGGTCGACAGTCTTGTCTGGCTTGGTGGCGGCCGT
>JAKACE010000118.1:0-5724 GCA_021821705.1 Actinomycetes bacterium
GGGCTTGCCATCGGTCACTCCCTTGTGGGCAGCTTTCCCCTGCCCATGGCGGGCGCGGGCCAGGCGTGGTGCTTTTCGTGAGCCCGTGAGCCCGTGAGCCCGTGAGCCCGTGAGCCCGTGAGGCGGGCAGCGGCACGCCGGCCGGTCCCGCCGCCGTGGGCGCGCTGGGCGCCAGGTGCGGTTAAAGTTGGCCACCGTGCCCGAGCACACGATGGGACAGCGCCTGGAGGAGCTCGAGGCCCGACGGGAGGCTGCCCTGCACGCTGGGAGCGCCGCCGCCGTGGAGCGCCAGCACGAGCGGGGCAAGATGACGGCCCGGGAGCGCGTCGACCAGCTCGTCGACCCAGGCTCGTTCCAGGAGCTGGACATGCTCGCCCGCAGCCGGGCCCACGGCATGGACGAGTCGAGGCGCTCCTATACCGACGGCGTCGTCACCGGCTTCGCCACCATCGGCGGGCGGACCGTGTGCATCTTCTCCCAGGACTTCACCGTTATAGGCGGCACCCTGGGCGAGGTCGCCGGGGAGAAGGTCCACAAGGTGCAGGACCTCGCCGCCTCCCTCGGGGTGCCCCTGATAGGCATAAACGACGGCGGAGGCGCCAGGGTCCAGGAGGGTGTCGTCGCCCTGCACTACTACGGTGGGATCTTCCGTCGGAACGTGGCCGTGTCGGGAGTCGTGCCCCAGATAAGCGTGATCATGGGCAGCTGCGCCGGTGGTGCCGTCTACAGCCCGGCCATCACGGACTTCGTCTTCATGGTCCAGGGGAGCTCGCAGATGTTCATCACCGGGCCCGACGTCGTGAAGGCCGTGACGGGCGAGGACGTGACCCATGAGGAGCTGGGCGGAGCCATCACCCACGCCACCAAGTCCGGCGTCGCCTGTTTCGTGACCCCGGACGAGGCCACCTGCCTGCAGCAGGTCAAGCAGCTGCTCGCCTACCTGCCTTCCAACAACACCGAGCCGGCACCTGTGACCCCCACCCGCGACGACCCCCTCCGATCGGTGCCGAGGCTGGCGGAGATCGTGCCGGTGGACGCCCGCCAGCCCTACGACGTCAGGCTGGCCCTGCGCCAGATCCTCGACGATGGCGAGCTCCTGGAGTACCACCCCCTATGGGCTCTCAACCTGGTGTGCGGCCTCGGCAGGGTCGGCGGCAGACCGGTCGGCGTGGTCGCCAACCAGCCCCAGGTCCTGGCGGGCGTGCTCGACATCGACGCCTGCGAGAAGGGGGCGCGCTTCGTACGCACTTGCGACTGTTTCAACATCCCGCTCGTCACCTTCGTCGACGTCCCCGGCTTCATGCCCGGCACCGACCAGGAGCACGGGGGGCTGGCCCGCCGTGCCGCCAAGCTGGTGTACGCCTACTGCGAAGCCACGGTGCCGAGGGTGCAGGTCGTGACCAGGAAAGCCTACGGCAATGCGTACGTGGTGATGGGCTCCAAGTCCCTCGGGGCGGACCTGTCGTACGCGTGGCCTTCAGCCGAGATCGCCGCCATGGGCGCCGACAGCGCCGTCGACAGCCTGCACGGCCCGGAGCTGGCCACCACCGCACCCGAACGGCGAGCCGAGCTGGTAGAGATGTACAAGGAGGCGTCCTCCAGCCCCCACGGCGCAGCAGAGCACGGCTACATCGACGAGGTGATCGACCCGGCCGACACTCGTCGCTACCTACACCAGGCCCTGCAGGTGCTGTCCTCGAGGCGGCCCGAGGCGCCTCCCCGCAAGCACGGGAACCTGCCGCTGTGAACAACCCCGTCCCCCTGGTCCGCCTCGAACTGAGCAAGCGGGCCTCGCCCCCGCCCCCGGAGCTGGCCCAGGCCATCGTGGTCGCGGTTCGGGTCGCGCTGGGAGACCACGTCCAGCCGGTACCCGTCAAGGCGTCGGCGTGGCGTTTCTCGGGCCGATGGTGGCAGGCGCGCCCCGGGGTGGCAAACCGGTCGAACTAGGACTTAACAGTTTTTCCCCTACCTGTGGACGACTTGTGGACAGTGCCGGGGACCACCTGGGGACCACCACCGCCGACCCCTGCCATGACAGGTACCCACGGGACAGGGCCGCTGGCCCGTGCCCAGGTGTTACCCTCGGCACGTATGCCAGGCGCAGCACTGCAAGACGAGCCCGCCCCGACCGGCCGGCAGCCGGCCGCCGCGGACAAGCAGGGGAGACGTTGAGTTGAGCGGTCCAAGCAACATGTCGGGCGACCAGGGCAGCGAGGTCGGCTCGGCCAGCAGCTTCCTCGCCGTGCTGATCGAGGACGCCCTGGCGGCCAACGGCATCGACAGCGCACCGGTGGAGGGCTTCCCCGGGGTCATGACCGGGACCGTGGCCGGCTCGATCGGGCAGTGGAACTTCTTCGCCCAGGCAGACGACGCGTCGATGGGCGTGGTCGTGTACTCGGTCTTCCCGGGCAACGTAGCCGAGGCGCGCCGGCCCGCTGTGTCCGAGCTGGCGACGAGGGTCAACTACCTGCTGCGCTACGGCGACCTGGAGATGGATTTCGCCGACGGCGAGGTGCGGGCACGTACCAGCGCACGCGGCGGCAACGACCCCCTCGACTTCACGGTCATATCCCAGCTGGTGAAGGCCAACCTGGAACTGGCCGAGCTGTTCTTCCCTGCGGTTCGCGACGTGGCAGGCAACGGGGCTCCGCCGGCCAAGGCGCTGTCGGGACTGCTCCAGCGGATACAGCAGACCTGAGCGGCCCGAGAGCCATGAGGCCGAGCCCGGGGCCTAGGGGAAGACTCTGCCCGCCCCGCCTCCGCCGGCAGGGTGCTGGGCGTGGGCGGCGGAGGATGGACCTCCCGCCTGGCCACGGCGGGCTTCGAGCATGTCCTTGGAGAACCTGACCGGCACGGCGACGGGGTAGTCGCCGGTCAAGCAGGCGTCGCAGAACCCGGCCCCGGGCACGCCGGTGGCCCGTTTCAGAGCGTCCAGCGCCAGATAGGCCAGGCTGTCCGCCCCGATGTAGTCGCAGATCTCGCCGACCTCGAGGTCGGCCGCCACCAGTTCGGCACGCGTACCGGTATCGAGGCCGTAGAAGCACGGCCAGCGGTACGGAGGCGACGAGATGCGCAGGTGCACCTCCTTGCAGCCCGCCTCGCGCAACATGGCCACCATGGCCCTGGTGGTGGTGCCCCTCACGATCGAGTCGTCGACGACCACCAGGCGCTTGCCGGCGATGGCCTCACGCAGAGGATTGAGCTTGCGCCTGACCCCCTGGGCCCGCTGGCCCGGGTCGGGGTTGATGAAGGTACGCCCTATGTAGCGGTTTTTGACCAGGGCGTGACCGAAGGGGATGCCGCTGCGCCGGCTGTAACCCTCGGCGGCCGGCAAGCCCGAGTCCGGGACGCCGACCACCATGTCCGCCGCCGCAGGCGCCTGGTCGGCCAGCAGCTCGCCCATCCTCACCCGCGCCCCGTGCAGCTCCTGGCCGTAGAGGCGGCTGTCGGGGCGGGCCAGGTACACGAACTCGAAAAGGCAGAGCCTGGGCTGCACATCCGACGGTTCCCAGGGGTAGTAGCTCTTGCAACCTTCGGGCCCGATGACGATGAGCTCGCCGGGCTCGACCTCGCGCACGAAGTGGGCACAGGCGATGTCCAGTGCCGGCGTCTCCGATGCCAGCACCCAGCCGTCGTCGAGCTTGCCCAGGCACAGCGGACGGAACCCGTTGGGATCCCGGACGCCCACGATCTGGCTGCGGTCAGCCAGCACGAGTGAGAACGCGCCCCGCAGGGTGGGCAGCACGTCGAGCAGGGCGCTGAGCAGGCTGTCGTCACCGGCCGGCCCGTCGGCCGCCTCCTCCTCCATGCGCCGCCCCACCAGTTCGGCCATGAGGTCGGAGTCACTGGTGGCCACGCCCGGGAGCATGCCCGCCGATGCGGCCAGGTCCTCGGTGTTGGTGAGGTTGCCGTTGTGGGCGACGGCGAACTCTGTCCCAGCGGCCTGGCGGTACATCGGCTGAGCGTTGTGCCACGACGACGAGCCGGTCGTGGAATAGCGGGTGTGGCCCACAGCCAGGTGCCCGACCAGGCCCGCCATCTTGTACTCGTTGAAGACCTGGGTGACAAGGCCCATGTCCTTCACGACGATCATGGTGCTCCCGTCGCTCACCGCCATGCCGGCCGACTCCTGCCCCCTGTGCTGCAGGGCGTGGAGGCCGTCGAAGACGATCGGGGCGACGTGGCGCCCGGGGGCGTAGATGCCGAAAACGCCGCACGCCTCCCGCGGGCTCTCGTGCTCGACGTGGTCGCTCACCCGCCCATTGTCGCACGGCTTGCTCAGCACGGGCGAAAGCGGCTGCGTGAGCCGGCGTTAGCGTTGTAGGCGTGATCGACCTGCACACCCACTCCAACGTCTCCGACGGCAGCGATACCCCTACCCAGGTAGTGGCGCTGGCGGCCGCCGCCGGGCTGTCCGCCCTGGCCCTTACCGACCACGACCGCCAGGACGGGGTAGCAGAGGCCCGCGCCGCCGCCGAAGCCCACGGCATGGAGCTGGTGCCGGGAGTCGAGATCAGCTGCGAGCACCGCGGGACGATGCACATGCTCGTGTACTTCCTGGAGCCGGGCGAGGGGCCCCTCCAGGACGAACTGGCAAGGCTGCAGGCCGCCAGGCAGGACCGCAACCAGCGCCTGGTGGCCCGCCTGGCCGACATTGGCCTGCCGGTGACCCTGGACGAGGTCGAGGAGGAGTCGGGCGGGCGGGGCACGGGCAAGCCTCACGTCGCCGCCGTGCTCGTGCGAAAGGGACTGGCCCAGTCGGTCCAGGACGCCTTCGACCGCTACCTGGCCAAGGGCCGCCCGGGCTACGTGGACAAGGAGCGCCTGGAGCCGCTCACCGCCATCGACCTGGCCCTCGAGTCGGCAGCCCTGCCCGTGCTGGCCCACCCTCTTTCCCTGGGGCTCGGCCCACGCCAGCTCACGACGGCGGTCGAGGAGCTGGCCGACGCCGGCTTGGCCGGCATGGAGGTGATCTACGGCCGCTACGACATCGAAGAACGTGCTCCCCTGGCCATACTGGCGGCCCGCACCGGCCTGGCCATAACCGGAGGTTCCGACCACCACGGCAGGTACAAGCCGGACCTGACAGTGGGTAAGGGGCGCGGCGACCTGCACGTGCCGGACGGGGCCCTGGAGGCCCTGAAGGAGCGGCTGGAGGCCTGAACGGTGGCAGGCGACCTGGCCGGCAGGCTCCTCTCCGTGCCGCCCGCCCGCCGGTGGGGGCCGGTGCTGCTGCAGGCGGTCAAGACCGCCCTCGCCTGCGGGCTGTCCTGGTTCGTGGCCGCGGACGCGCTGGGCAACAGCATCCCGGTCTTCGCCCCGCTGGCCGCCCTGCTGACAGTACAGGTGACGATCTGGGAGTCCATCTCGCGCGGCCTGCAGAGAGTGCTCGGGGTTGTGGCGGGCGTCGTGGTGGCGTACGGCTTCGCCCGGCTGGCAGGCATCAACGCCTGGTCGATCGGGCTGGTGGTACTGGTGTCGTTCGTGCTGGGCAGGGTGCTGAGACTGGGGGCCCAGGGGTCGGTCCAGGTGCCCGTCAGCGCCCTGCTGGTGCTGGTGCTCGGGGCCACGACCGGCGGCTATGCCGCTGACCGGGTCCTGGACACGGCCATAGGGGCCGCCATCGGCATAGCCGTCAACCTGGTCATCGTGCCCCGTTCGCACGTCCGGGAGGCAACGGCGGGTGTGCAGGGCTTCGCCCGTGAAATGGCCGGTGTGCTGAGG
>JAKACE010000118.1:5734-6220 GCA_021821705.1 Actinomycetes bacterium
CTGCGTGCGAGGCGGCACGGCCGGAGCCCCCGAAGCGCCGGCCCTGCTGGCACGGGCCCGCATGCTGGAGGCACAGGGCCAGAGGGCGGCCGGTGGCGCCCGCCAGGCCCGCACCGCCCTGCGCTGGAGCCCCAGCGCCGAACGGCACCGCGTCGGCGCCGAGCTCCTGGGGCCGGCCGTGGCCAGGCTGCGCCTGGTGGAGCGTCAGGTCCGGGGCATCGCCAGGGCCGTGGCCGACACCACCGGCGATTGGAGCGAGACCACCGAGCTGCCTGCTGGGCTGGGCAGCCTGCTCGAGGCTACGGCAGCACAACTACTTGCCTGGGCGGACTGGCTCGGCGAGGCGGTGGCGGCGACCGGGACCGGGACCGGGACCGGGGCACACCCTGCAGCCCCGGGCCCGACGGCGTCACAACCGGCAGGCGACGAGCACGCGGCCGTTGTGGACGTCGGAGAAGTCGAGGCCGCCTACCGCTGCGTCATCCG
>JAKACE010000119.1 GCA_021821705.1 Actinomycetes bacterium
CGCCGCCATGAACAGCGTCTGGCTGATGTACAGGAAATGGGGGCCTGCCCCCAGCCAGTAGAAGGGCACGAAGAGCGCGGTGATGGGGTCGACGTTGTTGCCGAAGTAGTTGAGGCCCCTGATGGTCACGAAGGGCCCACGGAAGTGGGCCATCAACCAGATGGCCTGGTCGTAGATACCCATGTCGAAGCCGAAGGTGCCGTAGTTTGACTGCTGGCGGTAGGTCAGCGTGCCGAACACCACGACGTAGACGAGCATCATGGCGGCCAGGGCCGAGGCGGGCCCCGCCACCGGGCGGGCGAGCCACGACTCGAGGGAACCGGGCCCGGGCTGCCCCGTACCCGCTTGCGGCCAGAGGGCTTCCCTGGCCCGGGCCACACCTCGTCCGGCCTGCGCCAGTGCGCCGCGGGCCACCCCGGCCACCGTCCTGGGGTGCTCGGGCCCGACCGGTGCCCGAGCCTCCCCGACGAGGGCCAGATCCTCTCCCGATGTCAGTAACTCACCAGTGGGGGCGGCCTCCTGCTGGCGCTCGCCGTCCTCGCCCACGGGGCGTCATGGTAGCAGCGCGCCCAGGGCGCCCGCGGCGCGTCGCCACGCCCGTAAGGCACCACCGGACGGCGTGGGCCGAAGCCAGGAAGCTGCTCGCGCTAGGGCCTGCTCGAGGCAGCCTCAGTAGACGCGCACGAGGCGAAGGGTGTCCGTGACCGGCTCGGGATCGTGCAGCGAACCGGCCAGCACCACCACGACATCGCCCGGCTTGGCGTAACCGGCCGCCCGCACCGCCGCGACGCCGTGATTGACGGCCTCGTCGGTGCTCTTGGCCTCGGGGACCAGGACGGTGTCCACACCCCAGCTGGTGGTCAGCTGGCGGGCCGTGTAGTCGTAGGGCGTCGCCGCCACGATGGGAGCCTGCGGGCGGAACCGCGTGATGGCCCTGGCTGTGGCGCCGGTATTGGTGCACGCCACGATCACAGCCGCCTTCTCGTCCACCGAGGCCCGCCAGGCGGCCGCGCCGATCGCAGCCGTGATGCGCGCACCCGTGCTGCTCTCCGCTGCGAAGCTCTGGGCCGGCAGGTTGCGGCCCCAGTGAGCGCTGTCGAAGTCGCGGTCGGCCCGGCGTGCGATGCGCGCCATCGTGGCCACTGCGTTGACGGGATCCACCCCCACTGCAGACTCGGCCGAGAGCATGACGGCACTGGTGCCGTCGAACACGGCGTTGGCCACGTCGGTCACCTCGGCCCTGGTCGGCACGGGGGAGTTGACCATCGACTCGAGCATCTGGGTGGCCGTGATGACCGGGCGGCCCCAGGCGATGCAGGAGCGGATCAGGCGCTTTTGGATGTGGGGGACCTCCTCGAGCGCCACCCGCACACCGAGGTCACCACGGGCCACCATCACGGTGTCGGCGACCTGGAGGATGTTGTCCATGTCGTCGACGGCCTCAGGCGTCTCCATCTTGGCGCACACCAGGACGCTGCGCCCGGCCATCGCCTTGACGGCCTCGAGGTCCCCGGCGGTACGAACGAACGACACGGCGACGCTCTCGATACCCTCCTCCAGCAGGACCTCCAGCCGGTGCAGGTCCTCGGGCGTCGGCGTCTTCAGAGCCAGGCGCGATGCCGGGGCGGTGACGCCGGGCCGGCCCTGCACCTTGCCGCCGGCGACGACCCTGGCCCTCATCGTGTACCCCTCGCGCTTGTCGGCCACCAAAGCGACACCGCCGTCGCCAAGAGCCACACGGTCGCCCTCGCAGAGGCTCTCCACCAGCTCGGGCACGGACACCCCGATCGTGGCCTCGTCGCTGCGCGGCGCCAGGCCGTGGGGGCTCAGCACGACCTCGGAGCCGGCCGCGAGCACGACGCCTCCCTCGGGGAAGGGCGTCGTCCTGATCTTCGGCCCGGGGAGGTCCACCAGCAGGCCCACCTCGGGGGCAGCCTGGCGGACACGCCGCAGCCGGGCCACCGCCTCGTCTATGGAGCCGTGGGCCAGCGGGAGACGAGCCACGTCCATACCAGCGTCCTGCATGGCGCTGAGAGTGCTGGGCGCGTCCGAGGCGGGGCCAATGGTGGCCACGACCTTGGTACGGCGGGCATTGTCGTCGAGGAAACGGCGTGTCGGGCTCGGTTTGCGTGCAGAGGGGTCGGCTTGGGTCACCCCTCTAGCATTGCCGATCCGCCAGTGCCAAGCACATGCAGGGCAAAACGGTCACGCCGCCCGGGCCCGCCCGGGCAGTCCCACCGCATCGGCTGGCGGGCACCACCGCCGGCCCCAGCACAGGGCCGGGCGCGCAGCGCCAGGGGAAGCGGGCACACCAGGGGACGCGGGCAGGCACGGGGCGCCGTTTCGGGCCCCAGGCGTCCCCCGACCCGGTCAGGACCGAGCCTGGCCCCCCACGCCCAGCTCGGCCGCGAGGGCACGGGCGATCGCTTCGCGCTCGTAGCCACCAGGACTGCCACCTGGGCCGGAGGCCAACCAGGCCGGGAGGCGCTCAAGCGAGCCGACCCAGAGGTCGTCGATGACCACCGGTACCGGAACCGGCCCGGACGGTACCGGTCCGCTGCAAACCGCCGCCAGCACAGCCAGGCCGTCGGCCGGGAGCTGCCGGCCACCCGTGGCCTCCATCTGGGCCAGCCAGCGGCGCAAGGCGTTGGCCCGCCGCAGCGTCGCCCGGACGGCATCGGATCTCAGGTGGCCCGGCCGAGCCCCGGGCTGCGAGCACCTAAAGGCCGGGCCCGAGCCCGGCTCCCCCGCCGTCGACGTGGGCGGCACGAGCACCGGGCAGACAACGACCAGGCCCCGCCGGGCGACCACCAGGT
The DNA here is from genome assembly GCA_021821705.1 of Actinomycetes bacterium. Taxonomy (GTDB): domain Bacteria; phylum Actinomycetota; class Acidimicrobiia; order Acidimicrobiales; family Palsa-688; genus JAJZMF01. Next base: position 2,817 of record JAKACE010000119.1, read on the forward strand.
GTTCGACCGGTTGGGACCGCCCAGGCAGCACCAGCCCGTGCAGCACAGGCGAGCCGTCCGGGCAGATGCAGTCGAGCAGCCTCCCGAGGACGGCTCGCCCGTTCGCGTTGTTTGGCACTTGCGTGCCTCCGGCTCTTCCCGACAGGCCGGCACCGGCCCGGCCAATGCCGCCGGCCTGAGCCGCCGTGGCCGGGCGGTCGGCCCCGTGCTCACCACCGAGCACGGCCATGAGGCTCGAAAGCCTCCTCTCGACTACCCGCTGGCGCTCGGCATGGCTGCGGCTGGGCCAGTCCTGGCCCTGCGGCGGCTCAGGTACAGCCCCGTCCACCGAGATTGATTGCGGGACCGGCACCATCTGACGCCCGAACCTGTTGTCCACCGACATTGCTTGCGGGATCGGCACCACCTGGCAGCCGGCTTGAGCAACCGCGGGAGCGAGAAGGGGCGCCCTGTCGCATTGTGCGCCGGGTGCGGTTCTTTCCCTATTTTCCGTCACTTTGGGCGCGGAACGCGGCGGCCACTGCGGGGTGGACGACCTCGTTGTCCCTCACGTTGACACCCTTGGCAAAGCCTGCGTCAACTTCGCAGAACGCGTCGAGCCCGAGGTCCGCCAGCCGGTGCAGGTACGGGAGCGTGGCATTGGTCAGCGCCCGGGTCGAGGTGACCGGGACCGAACCGGGCATGTTGGCAACGCAGTAGTGCAGGACGCCGTCCACGACGAAAGTGGGCTCCTCGTGGGTCGTGGGGCGGGACGTCTCCACACAGCCCCCCTGGTCGATGGCGACGTCGACAACGACTGAACGCTCCGGCATCACGGCCAGCATCGCACGGGTGACCAGCTTCGGGGCGGCCGCTCCGGGCAGGAGCACGGCACCGATGACGGCATCGCTGTGGGCCAACTGTTCGGGGACGCTGTGGGCGTCCGACATGAGGCAGCGGACCGAGCCCTCGAAGCGGTCGTCGAGGTAGCGCAGCCGCTCGTCCGAACGTTCGAGGATGGTGACGTCGGCGCCAAGGCCACGGGCCACGCGCGCCCCGTGCACTCCGACCACTCCCCCACCCAGCACCAGGACGCGCGCCGGTGCCACACCGGGCGCGCCGCCGGCCAACACCCCCCGGCCACCGGCTGGGGCCGTGAGGTGGTGAGCGACAACCTGGCCCGCCAGGCGGCCGGCGATCTCGCTCATCGGTGCCAGCAGCGGCAGGTGGCCCGACGGCCCCTCCACGGTCTCATAGGCCACACCGGTCGCACCCGAGGTGACCAGCGCCCGCGTCAGCTCCGGCGCCGCCGCCAGGTGGAGGTAGGTGAAGAGCACCAGGCCGGCTCTGAGCATGCCGAGCTCGCCGCCAACAGGCTCCTTGACCTTGACGAGGAGCTGCGCCTCCCCCCAGACCTGCGCCGCGTCCGCCACCAGGACGGCCCCCGCCGATTGGTAGGCCTCGTCTGCGAACCCCGAACCGGTGCCCGCCCCCCGCTCGACGAGCACCCGGTGGCCCGCTGCCACCAGCTCCTCGGCGCCGGCCGGGGTCAGTGCCACCCTGAGCTCGGCAGGCTTGGTCTCCCTGACGACGCCGACGAGCACGCTCAGCGCCCCTCTGGGTCGATGACCATGAGCAGGTCCCCGCCCTCGACAGAGGCCACCCTGGGCACCGCCAGGCGCGCCACCGTGCCGCCGACCGAGCTCGTTATCGGGGCCTCCATTTTCATGGCCTCGATGGTCGCCACCGTCTGGCCCGCCTCCACCTTGTCACCGGCGCTCACCGTCAGCGAGACAGCGCCGGCGAAGGGCGCGGCAACGTGAGCCGGGTTGTCGGGCTGGGCCCTCTCACCCCGAGGGCGGCTGTCCCGGACCGACCTGTCCCGCACCGTGACCGTGCGGGGCTGGCCGTTGATACGGCAGAAGACCGAGCGGAAACCCCGGTCATCGGCCTCGCCGACGGCGTCGATGGCAAGGTAGAGCGATACCCCGGCCCCGAGGGACACCTCGACCTCCTGCCCGGGAGAAAGGCCGTAGAGGAAAGCGGTCGTCGGCAGTACCGACAGATCCCCGTACTGGCGGTGGGCATCGTCGAAATCCTTTGTGGGGCCAGGGAAGAGCAGGGTGTTCAGCATGTGGCGGACATCCGGGGCCTGAGCGTCGGCCGCCATGAGGACCGTGCGGGCCTCCTCGGGTAGCGAAAGGCTGCGCTCGGGCAGCTTCTTGCCCGCCAGCGCCCGCGAGCGGAACGGCTCCGGCCACCCCGCCGCAGGCACGCCGAGCTCGCCGGCCAGGAAGCCGATCACGCTGTCCGGGAGGTCGAAACTGGCCGGGTCGCGCTCGAACTCGGCCACGTCTGCGTCGGCCCCGCACAAGTAGAGCGCAAGGTCGCCGACGACCTTGGAGCTAGGGGTCACCTTGACGATGTTGCCCAGGATCCGGTTGGAAACGGCGTAGAGCTCCTCTACCATCTCCCAGCGCTCACCCAGGCCCAGGGCGATCGCCTGCTGGCGCAGGTTGGAGATCTGGCCGCCTGGCATCTCGTGGCGGTAAACGCGACTGCTCGGAGCCGGTAGACCGATGTCGAACGGGCCGTACATGCGCCGAACCGCCTCCCAGTACGGCTCGAAGGCCTCGATGGCCTCGAGCGACAGGCCCGTCTCGCGCTCGGTGTGGTCGGTGGCGGCGACGATCGCCCCGAGGGAGGGCTGGCTCGTCGTGCCGGACATGGGGCCGAGGGCACCATCGATGGCGTCGACGCCGGCTTCCACGGCCGCCAGGTAGGTCGCCAGCTGGCCTCCGGCCGTGTCATGGGTGTGCAGGTGCACAGGCAGGTCGAACTCGGCCCGCAAGGCGGTTATGAGGCGGCCGGCCGCGGGTGCCTTGAGGAGACCGGCCATGTCCTTCACGCACAGGACGTGCACGCCGGCCTCGACCAGCTGCTCGGCCTTGGCAAGGTAGTAGTCGAGCGTGTAAAGCTTCTCCGCCGGGCTGGCCAGGTCCCCCGTGTAGCAGACGGTGCCCTCCGCCACCTTGCCGGCCTCGACCACGGCCCGGATGGCCGGCAGCATCTGGCCGACATCGTTCAGCGAGTCGAAAACCCTGAAAACGTCCACACCCGTGCGGGCCGCCTCGTGCACGAACGACACCGCCACCTCGTCGGGGTAGGGCGTGTAGCCGACGGTGTTGCGGCCCCGGATGAGCATCTGCAGCAGCAGGTTGGGCACCGCCTCGCGCAGGGCGGCGAGGCGCTCCCACGGGTCCTCTTTCAAAAAGCGCAGGGCGACGTCGAAGGTGGCCCCTCCCCAGCACTCGAGGGAGAAAAGCCGGGGCAGGCGGTGGGCGAAGTACGGCGCAGCGAGCAGCATGTCCCGCGTGCGCAGCCGGGTGGCGAGTAGCGACTGATGGGCGTCGCG
>JAKACE010000120.1 GCA_021821705.1 Actinomycetes bacterium
GGTCGCGGTTGCGACCGCCCCGGCAGCGTCGCTCACCTGGACAGGTACCTGGAAGCTCTGGCCGACGGCGTCCAGGGGTGGTGAACCGACCAGCTCCCCGCCCCCAGTGAGCGAGAGCCAAGGAGGCAGCGGGTAGCCATCGGCGGTTGCCGAAGCCGGCAGCGACCATTGGTAGCCAACTGTCCCGAGCACCCCGCCGCTCGCCTGCAAACGGTCGGTCAAGCTCACGGCCGCCGGATGTGAGGGTAGCGAGGTAGTTGCCACGGCCAGTGCACGGGCAATCGAGATCCCGGCCGAGGTGCACCCAGGCGTTCCCGTGCTGTCAGTAGCGCAAAGCATGAAACCCGCGTCGTAGCCCGCCTGTGTTGGCGTACCTTCGACCGTGCTTGCCTGGCTCACGACCAGCCCTCCTGGCGGCGTGCCGTTCGTCTGCCAGCTGTAGGGGGGGTACCCGCCTTCGGCCTGGATCTGAGCCCAGTACGGGAGACCTACCTCTCCCTCGGGGAAGGAAAGCGCGCTGAGCCCCAATGACTGGCCCACGGCGAGAACAAAGGCGACGGTGACGCTGGCGCCCCAGTAGTCGGTGACGGTGAAGCCCACAAGATTGCCGGCACCGCTGGTGGGTGCGGCAGCAACACCGCTTATCTCGCCGTTGCCCGACAGGACGAAGCCCTCCGGCAAGGTGCTGCCGGCGGTGAGCCGCCAGTCGTACGGCATAGCCTGGGTACTGACACCGCCGGCGACGACGAGAAACGTACTGTACGGCACCCCCACGTGGGCATCGGGTAGGAAAGACGTCGTCACCACCGGGTCGGGGACGACGGAGATCTCCGCCGGGGCGGTGGCCACGACCTTGTCGTGGTCTTTCGCCTGGACCTCGAAGGAGTAGTTACCAAGGGAGGTCGGAACACCGTGCAGCAAACCGGGCGTGCCTGTGGCGCTGCCGTCAGCATCGAGGGCAACGCCCGGCGGCAGCGTGCCCTGGCCTGGCACGATGCTCCAGGTGAACGGCCCGATCCCTCCTATCGCCGTAAGCGTCTGGGAGTAGCCGACGCCGAGGTCGCCAGGCAGGAGATCCGCCTCGATCGCCGGTGGGGCAGCAACGTCGAGCGTGAACGGGCTAGTCCAGCTGCCCCCCGCAGCGTCTGTTGCCTCCACCGTAAGCGGGTAGGCACCCGCTGAGCCACCAGCGGGCGTACCCGAGAACACGCCCGCCGCGGAAAGGCTGATCCCCTTGGGCAGCGGCCCGGAGCTCGGGCCCAGCCCCCAGGAGTACGCCGGTTTGCCTCCGGCGGCCTGGAGCGTGCCCGAGTAACGGGCACCGACCTCTGCTGCTGGCAACGAAATCGTGGTGATCGCCACCCCGACCGGGAGCACGAGCGCCGCCACCGCCGACCCCCCGGCCGCGTCGGTAACCTGCACCGAGAAGACGGCGGTCGCTGCGTCGGGCGCCGGGGCCCCGCTGATCACGCCGCTCGGCGAGAGTGCGAGACCGTCTGGAAGGCTGCCCTTGACCACCGACCACGTTGCGCTCCCGCTACCGCCGCTCGTCTGGAGGGTCGTCGAATAGGGTGCGCCTTTGGTCGACGGGGCGAGCTGCGCCGGGGTCGAGATGGCGATGGGCGGCGCAATGTCCAGGGGCAGCGTCCGGGTTACGGTGGCACCGAACCGGTCGGTGACCGTGAACGTCACCTGGTAGTGGCCGGCTGTCCCCGGCTCGGGCGCGCCCTGGTCGGCTCCGTTGGTCTCTCCGGCACCAGGCGTACCACCGATCTCGCCGGTAGCCGAGTCCAGCCAGAGGCCCGTCGGCAGAGGGACGGCGTTGCCCTGGCCGTCGCCCACCGACGTGACGGCCCAGGTGTACGGGGCGGCACCATCGAAAGCGGTTTGAGGCCCGCTCCTATATGGGACGCCTACTTCGGCCGGTGGCAATGCTCGAGGGGAAACCGACAGCGGGCTGGCGACGTTCAGGTAAGCCGTTGTCGAAGTGCACCCGCCGGCGGCATCACTTGCGGCGACTTCGAACGGGTACCCACCTGACTGCGTCGGGGTGCCGCTGATATAGCCGTCCGGAGTGACCGAGATCCCTGGGGGGACGGCCCCGCCGGACGGATTGCAGAGCACGCCTGCACCGATGCCATAGGCGTATGCTGCGCTCGTACCCGTACCCTGGTCGAGCGGGACGCCGTAGGCGGCCTTCAACGGGCTCGAGAAGGGGACTCCGACCTCGGCCTGCTCCACGCCCATGTTCTGCAGGGGCCAGGGCGGGCACTCCCCGGTCGCAGGGTTGTAGTCGCAGAACTGCAACGGCCTGGCCACGGGGCCCAACTGGAGCGTATCGAAGGCGGAGCCACCGGCGGCGTCCGTCACATAGAGAGGCAGGTTCGCACCGGCAGCGACATAGGACGGGTCGACCGAAGCCGGGACCGTGCCTTCGATAGTGCAGTTAGGGCCGACAACTTTGCCGTCGCTGTCGTAGTTGAGATCGGTCTGGGAGACGGCCAACCCGAGACCATCGGCGAGCTCGGGGTAGAAGGGGTCCTCCGAGAGGTGCCTGCCGTACTTGCTGGCGGGTGGTGCGGGGCATGTATAGGGTGGCGTGCCACCCTGGGTGGGAGCGCCACCGAGGCCAAGCATCGCGAGCTGGAGGTAATTGGTGTAGGGGACCCCGATCTCGGGGTTTGCCAGCGGGTAGTTCTCGGCGTGGGGGCCCGCGATCACCGGGATGGTGAAGGTCTGGCTGGTGCACTGACCGATCGAGTCGGTTACCTGGGCGTCGAAGCTGATGGTCAGGCCGGCGTCCGAGGCCGGCAGTTCGGGGAGGGTAACTTCGCCGTCGGTGATATCCTCGGTCAAGCCGCTCTGCGAGCTCAGCTTGGTCAAGCCGACGGTGCTCACGGTCACGTAAGTTGTGTGCGAACCGTTCGGGACCAGGCCGTTGTAGTTGTCCACACCGACGGGTACCTGGCAATTGCCGAGGGCCCACTGGAGCGGGACGGTGGGAGTGGGGCTCGGTGGCGGCCCCCAGTAGCTGGCCTGTTTGCTGAAGCCCGCTGCGCCTATGTACGCCTTGTAAGGTTTGGTCAGCGACCCCGTCTCCACCGTGGGCAACTGCGTTGGCGAGGTAACCTGAGGAGGCTCGGAAGCCAGGTAGGCCGTGAAGATCGGGATCGTGAACTGAGCGGCGAGAGTAAAGCCGAGGATCGAAAGAGTGAAGCCGATACTGGCCTCGAAGCCGACGCCGACGTCCCAGGTCGGATCCACGGACTGCAGGTCGGCCTTCACAAAACCGTCGACACCTACAGTAGGCCCGACAATTGGGAGGGGGCCGACCTCGGGGAAGGCGCTCACCCCGCTGAAGGTGGTCCCGCAGGCATCGTAGCAGTAGAACGCAAACGTCACCTTCGGCCCTACCGAGACTTTCAGATAGCCGCTACCGGTCGGCGAGCTGAAGCTGTTCTCGGGCGTGAAATTGTTTATCGGCTGGAAGTTCGGACTTGCCTGGCTGTCGTAGCTCACCCCCTCTTGGAGCGTGAAACCCTGTTGCTCCGTGGGCATCGTGATGAGGGAGGTGGACTGGGCCTTCAGGCTGACGTCTATTTCCAAGAGGATCGAGATGTTGACCGGTACCGGGCCGATCGTGAAGTTGATGTCGGGGATGCCGAAGGTGTCAGGCCCCCACGGCTTGTAGGTGTACTGGCAGACCACGTTGGCCTGTACGGTGGCCTTGGCGCTGACGCTCTCTGCCACCTCGATGTACGCGTCCGCCTGCAGGTGGGTGGGAAATGACCAGGAAGCGTCCAGATGAGGGGTGATCGAGAAGTTCGGGCTCACGTCGACGGAGATGGGCTCGACAGCGTTGTTGGTCGGGTTCGTGCCCGATGCGTAGCCACAGGGGGGGCGTTCCCGGGCGGCTTGACCGTCATCTGGCATGGGTAAGAGGACGAGCACACGCCGCCGGTCCCGTCCTGGGGCCGCCTGCGTGCCGCATCGGCCTGCGGGGGTGTGGGGTGCGCCCAGGGCCAGGCCGTGCTCACCCCTGGGCCGCTCACATGTGGCGCCGGCGGCTGCACGCCTCCGAGCTGCTGTGCCCGCTGGGCGCCGGAGCCAGGCAGCAAGCTGCTCACCTGGCGCTGGCTAGCTGTATTGGATGGCCAGTCGACGCTGAACGAACCGCGTGGCACCGCCTGAGCCAGGCCGGCACTGGCCGTATTGAGCACGAGCGTACCGTCGGCCAGGGACACGCTCGTGACTCGGCGGAGGAAGCCGCCGGGCGCGTTGGCCGAAGGCCCTGCCACTACGACGTCGCCGGCCTGGACGCCGGCCAGGCTCGAGGGAGGGGGGGAGAAAGTGAGGCTCTGCCCGGAGATGGACCTGAGGTCGGAGAGATCGCGCTCGCCTACGACCTTGGTCGTGTCGGCAACCTCGGTCAGGTAGTTGACACCGGCAACGCCGAGTTTGCCCGCTTCGACCCGCACGGGGCTACCCGTCACCCCCGGGTAGAAGGTATCGGTCCCGTCGTCTACTTTGGACGCCGAGACCAAGTAGGTACCGGGTTTCACCACGAGCTCGATGGTGCCTCCCAACGAGCGCCGGAAGCCGCCGGGGCCCCTGACAACGACAGAGGCGGCCACGCCTGGTGGGAGCCAATCGATCGAAACGGCGAGTGCGCCCTCTCCACTTCCGAGGGCCACCGGTGCCGGTCCGGCGACAAGAGTGAGCTGCCTGGTCGCTATCGCTCCCATGCGGTCTTCGACCTGGACAGTCAGCAAGTCGACGGCAGGGCCGGTCGGAGCCCCCTCGATGACCCCGTGCAAGCCGTCGAGGACCAGACCGGGCGCGAGCTGGCCCCCGGTTACCTTCCACGAGTAAGGGGGCAGACCGCCGGATGCGCTCAGGGTCTGGGCGTAAGGCGCTGAGACAGACGCCGCCGCCAGCTTGGCGGTGAGGATCTCGAGCGCGCCCGAGGAGGCCTGCAGGGGGTTGGCCACTATCCCCACCACCCGCCCACGCAACCGGCGGCCCCTCATGGAGCCCCTGTAGGCGGCGTCCCCAAAGGGTGCGACCCCTCCATTGGCCGCGGCCAGCCAGTAGCCCCGGCCGTCGGGCGTCGGGGCGAAGGCGACGATCGGCGACCCGAGGTGGGCCCTGGCCTTGGGACCGAACCTGCGGGCGTCGCCGAAACGGTACACGGCCCCATCGGCGGCCGCGAGCCAATAACCATCACCGTCGGGCGTCGAGGCGAAAGCGACGATCGGCGACCCGAGGTGGGCCCTGGCCTTGGAACCGAAGAACCGGGCGCTCCCGAAGCTTAAGACAGCGCCCTTGGACGTGGCCAGCCAGTACCCGGTCCCGTGCGTCGCCGAGGCGATACCCACAACTCGCCCAGACCGTCTCCTGCCGGTCCATGAGCCGTAGGAGTGGGCACCGCCGAAGGCGGCCACGGCACCCGTGGAGGACGCCAGCCAATAGCCGCTCCCATCAGGTACGGCCGCGATCCCTGCCACGCCGGGGGCGCCGGGAGCTTCCCTCCTGCCTCCTGAGCTGCCGAAGAAGCCGGCACTGCCGAACGCAAAGACCCCTCCGTCGCGCCCTACCAGCCAATAGCCGGGCCCAACCGGTGGCGGGGCGGCAACGGGGTGAACGACATGAGGTGGGCGGGCGCTGTGGGCAACCTGGTGGGTCGCCAGTCGGGGCTCGGCTCCTACGCCGCCTGGGACGACTGGCTGGGCCGCCAAACCGGCGCAGATGGCCAGCGCCAATACGCCGGCAGACCCCCTTCGGTACAAGCTTCGGGTACCCATGGTGTCAAAGTTCGCGGCCCCGAGGCGCCCTAACATCGGGGGGCCCCCGCATCCTTAGGGAGGGTGTGACCTAGCCCTACTGTGAACGAGGAGCCCATCGGCGGCCGGACCAGGCGCTACGTGACCCGTAACACCTTCGCCGACCAGGGTGCGCCGGCCGGCGAGATCGCAGCCCGTTGTCGCTTGGTAGCGTCGGAGGCGTGAGCGACGGGCGCGAGCCGGTGCCCTTCGAGGTGTACGAACCCGGCGCGTACTTGCATGGGACAAAGGCGGACCTCGACGTGGGGGAGTTACTGGTTTCCGGCCGTGGGTCCAACTTCGAACAGGGCCGGGCGATGAACTACGTCTAC
>JAKACE010000121.1 GCA_021821705.1 Actinomycetes bacterium
CGAAGTGCAGCAGACCGTCGACGCCCACGGCCCAGAAGGAGCTGTAGTCCCAGCCGAAGGCCTGGCGCGTCGCTTCGAGGGCCGTGACGACCAAGGTCTGGCGGTCTGTGCAGTCAGCCAGGGCGCCGACAACGGCTCGTACTGCCGTCAGGTCGGCACTGATGCGTTGAGCGTCGGCGGCAGCTTGAGCAGAGGCCTCGGCGGCAGCCTGGGCTGCGGCTTCGGCCGCCGCCAGCCTGGCCATGGCCTCGTCAGCTGCGGCTTCGGCTGCCGCCAGCCTGGCCATGGCTTCGTCAGCTGCGGCTTCGGCCGCAGCCAGCCTCGCAGCGGTGCCCTTGGCGGGCGCGTCGGGCGCGCTCTGTGAAGGCACCGGCACCCCCCCATCGCCCTCGTCGCCGTTGTCGCCTGCACGTTCGGCGACAGCCGCGCCGGCTCCGTTGCTGTGTGCCCGATTGGAAGCCGATGTGGCCATGGGTGCCGTTCCTTTCTCCTGAAGGTCCTTGCATATCGTCCTGGTCCCCCGACCGGCCGGTCTGTGCCTACGGGGCGCGTCCCGGGCCACCACGCGGGCGCCCGGCGCTGATTTCGTCTCGGCAGCGCGGGGACGTGGCTGAGGGCCGGGAGGCAAAGCCAGGGAACGGCGCGCCCGGTCCGGGACCTAATGCCCTAGTCGGCGCCCCGCGGCGGTGGCGGCCGCCGCCCCGGCAGGTTGGAAACCGGAAGCCCCCGCACCTCTGGCTGAGGGCTTGGGCCCGTACGGGTGGGGGGAGCAACACCGCCGTGGACCCACAGGTGTCGTACCAGGCCTTGGGCCCGTACGGGTGGGGGGAGCCGGCCGTTAGGGAGGTGCCACAGCTAGCATGCCGCCTGACTAACGGGGCCCACCCGGCACCCGCACGCTTTGCTGAACGGAGAGGGCTTCATGTGAGCCAGGAGCGGGGGCCGCTCGAGCCCGCAGACGACGGCCGGGGACAGCAAGAGGAGCTTGCGGGCGGGGTGCCTGCACCGCCAGGTGGTGGTGGAGCGCCAGGTGGTGGTGGACTGGCGGGGCCGCCCCTCGGTCGTTTGGCGGCAGCGGGCCGGGGCGGCCCGGGCGCCCGGCCCCTGTCCGGCTCGGGCTCGGGCTCGGTGGCCGACGTAATGGCCCATTGGGACTGGGCATCGACGTCCGTCGGCCCGGTCGAGCGCTGGCCGGCCACCCTGCGCACGATGGTCCAGGTCGTCCTGGCGTCCCGGTTCCCGATGTGGATCGGTTGGGGACCGGAGCTGACCTTCTTTTACAACGACGCCTACCGGCGCGACACGCTCGGAGTCAAGCACCCGTGGGCGCTCGGCCGGCCGACCAGGGAGGTCTGGGCCGAGATTTGGCCGGACCTCGAGCCGCGGGTCGCAGCAGTGATGGAGTCGGGGTCGGCGACCTGGGACCAGGCGCTACTGCTGTACCTCCAGCGCAGCGGGTACCGGGAGGAGACCTACCACACCTTCTCCTACAGCCCGCTGCCGGGGCCCGACGGTGCCCCCGAGGGGCTCCTGTGCGTGGTCACCGAGGAGACTGGACGCGTCATCGGCGAGCGGCGTATGACGACGCTGCGCCAGTTGGCCTCGGAGCTCTCGGGCACCCGTACCGAAGCCGGGGTGTTCGCCGCCGTGCGGTCGCGCCTGGCCCAGAACGGCAGGGACCTGCCTTTCACCCTCGTCTATGCCTACGACCCGGACGGGCGGGCGTCACTGGTGTCGTCCACCGGGTTCCGGCTTCCGCACCCGGCGGCCCCCGAGGAGATCGGCGCGGGCGCCCTGGAGGCACCCTGGCCCGCGGCGGCGCTGCGCTCTGAGCCCAGGTTGATGGTGGTCGAGGACCTGCACCGGCGGTTCGCCGAGCTCCCATCCGGGGCTTGCGAGGAGCCGCCTTCGGCGGCGGCCGTCGTACCCCTGGACGGGCGCGGTGAGGGCCCCAGCGGGTTCCTGGTAGCGGGGATCAACCCCTACCGGGCCTTCGACAGCCAGTACGAAGGCTTCCTCGAGCTGCTGGCGGGCCAGGTGGCAGCGGGCCTGGCCAGTGCCCGCGCCTACGACGCCGAAAGGCGCCGGGCGGAGTCCCTGGCCGAGCTGGACCGGGCGAAGACCGAGTTCTTCAGCAACGTGAGCCACGAGTTCCGGACGCCTCTCACCCTTATCCTGGGACCGGCGGAGGACAGCCTGAACGACGACGTCGAGCCGCTGCCGGCTGCTCAGGCGGCGCGCCTGGAGCTGGTCCGGCGCAATGCCCGCCGGCTGCGCCGGCTGGTCAACGACATGCTCGACTTCGCTCGCATAGAAGGGGGGCGCTTGCAGGCGGAGACCGTGCCCACCGACCTGGCCGCCCTGACCAGGGATGTGGTGGGGTCGTTTGCGCCCGCCATCGAGCAGGCCGGCCTGGGCCTGGAGGTCGACTGCCGCCCGCTGCCTCGTCCGGTCGTCGTCGACCCGGACATGTGGGAGAAGATCGTCCTGAACCTGCTGTCCAACGCCTTGAAGTTCACCCTAGAAGGCACCATCCGCGTGAGCCTGACGGACGGGGGCGACCACGTATGCCTGTCGGTGTCCGACACCGGAGTGGGCGTTCCTGCCGACCAGCTGGCCCTGCTGTTCAAGCGCTTCCACCGGGCCCCGCGTTCGGCTGCCCGCTCGCACGAGGGCACCGGTATCGGCTTGGCACTGGTCCACGAGCTGGCCCGCCTGCACGGTGGTACGGCCGGGGCGCAGAGCACCGAGGGCAACGGGTCCAACTTCTGGGTGAGGCTCCCCTACGGCGAGCGGCCCACCGGTACCGCCGTGCCCCAACGGGACTCGGCCCGCCAGGCCTACCTGGACGAGGCCCTCCAGTGGAGCCCGGCGACAGAGGTCGCGCCCGAGGACTTCGCCTCGGCCCGGCAGGCGGAAGCCACCATCCTGGTCGTCGACGACAACCCCGACATGCGGGCACACCTCCGGCGCCTCATGTCCCCCTACTGGCGGGTCCTGGTCGCCAGCGACGGGGAGAGCGCTCTCGCCCAGGCCCGCGCCCAGCGGCCCGACCTGGTGCTCACCGACGTGATGATGCCCGGCCTGGACGGTTTCGGTTTGCTCAAGGCCCTTCGCGCCGACCGGGAGACGGCTACCGTGCCGGTCATATTCCTGTCCGCCCGCGCAGGCGAGGAGGCGGCCGTCGAGGGCCTCGAAGCAGGTGCGGACGACTACCTGGTAAAACCCTTCTCGGCTATCGAACTGCTGGCCCGCGTCCGGTCCAACCTCGAGCTGACCCGGTTGCGCAGCCGCGATGCCGCCTGGCGTGCAGCCCTGGTCGAGTCCCTGAGCGAAGGCGTCGCCGTCATGGGGCCTTCCGGGACGGTGTCCGAGGTCAATGCCGCCTTTGGCCAGGTCCTCGGGTACGGGAGCGAGGGCCTTCCCTACGAGATGCCATACCCCTGGTTCCCGGATCCGGTTTCCGAGCCGGAAGACCACGCCCGGATGATGGCGGTCATGGGCACGGCTATGCGTCACGGCCGTTGTGGGGGGGTGGTCCCGGCCCGCCACCGCGACGGCCGCCGGATCCATCTCGAGGTCTCGGTGGTATCGGTCGACGACGAGGACGAGCGCCGTTTCGTCATGGCGGTGCGCGATGTGACGGCCGAGCTGCTGGCGGCCGAGCGCGAAGCCGCCCTGGCCCGCTTCGGGATGAGGTTGGCCGAGGCCGGCGATGTCCGCCAGGTCCAGGAGGTGGGCCTGGACGAGCTGGGCCGGCTCTTCGGGGCGGACGCCCACCTGGAGTGGCGTGTGGCGGTGCCCGGCGCGGGCTCGTCACTGTCGGTGGGCGCCTGGGAGGCGCAGGGCACGGGTGGGGAGGCTATGGACGCCGCCCAGGGGACAGGGCGCGTGATCCTGGTGCCGAGCGGCGAGGCGGTCTTCGGGCCCGACGAGCAGTTGTACACGGGTATGGCCGCGCCTCTCGAGCCAGCCGCCCACGACGGGGCGGTATGGTTGGCCTTCCCCGCGCCGCGGCGCGTGAGCCTCGACGACCGGGCGCTGTTCGGCGTGCTGAGCGGGTACCTGGGCCAGGCGTTACGCCGGGCGCAGCTCTTCGACGACAGCAAGGCCGTGGCCACGGCCCTGCAGCGCTCGATCCTCGGCCCACAGGAGACCCCGCCCGGGGTGGCGGTGCACTACGCCCCGGCCGTGCGGCCCCTGGAAGTGGGCGGCGACTGGTACGACGCCATAGAGCTGTCGGACGGCCGGCTGGGCATCGTGGTGGGTGACTGCGTCGGGCGCGGCCTCCAGGCGGCCACCGTGATGGGCCAGCTGCGCAGCGCCTGCCGCGCTCTGTTGCTCCAGATGCCGTCGCCTGCGCAGGTGGTGAGCGCTCTTGACACGTTCGCCGAGAGGGTGCCGGGAGCGGCATGCACCACCGTGTTCTGCGGAGTGCTCGACCCCAGGGACAACTCGCTGCGCTTCTGCAGTGCCGGGCACCTGCCGGCCGTACTTGTCACCTTCGACGGGCAGGCGAAGCTGCTCAGCCAGAACCAGTCGCTGCCGCTCGGCGTGCTCCCGGGGACGCCGCGCTGCGACGCGACCGAGGAGGTGGCGCCGGGCGCGCTGCTCGTCGTCTACACCGACGGCCTCGTGGAGCGCCGGGGCGAGACCATCGACGTTGGCATGGGCCGCCTCGTCGACGCCGTGGCTGAGGCGAGGGCGCTCACTCCGCAGGCGCTGACTCTGCACCTGACCCGCCTCCTCGTACCCGACGAGGCCCAGAAGGACGACGTCGCCCTCGTGGCCTACCGCCAGCCAGGACAGGTCACGACCGTTCGCTTCGAAGCCACCGTCAAGGCCGTGCCCCGTGAGCTCACCGGCCTGCGCAGGCAGCTCTCCTCCTGGCTCCACCAGCACGGCGTCGACAGGCAGTCCGCCGCCGAGGTGCTGGTGGCCTGCGGCGAGGCGTGCAGTAACGCCGTCGAGCACGCCTACCCGGCAGGGGCGCCGGGCCAGCTCGTCCTGGAGGGCGAGATCGAGCCGGGCCGGGTGCGCCTGCGGGTGTCCGACACGGGCCGGTGGAGGGTGCCGGGGCCACGTGGCCAGGACAGAGGCAGGGGCATGCAGATCATGCGCGGGCTAATGTCCAGGGCGGAGGTCGTCGGCACCGGGGACGGGACAACGGTCGACCTGGTCAAGGAGCTGTCGGTTGACTGAGAGATTGGCCATGGACGTGGTCGAGGAGCCCGAGGCCGTCGTGATCCGCCTGGCCGGTGACGTGGACATAACCAACGTCGGCCAGCTACGGGCAACCGTCAGCCAGGTAGCCGCAGGCACCCTACTGGTGGTCGATGTCAACGAGGTCGGCTACCTGGACAGCGCCGGTATCGCCGTACTGTTCGAGCGGGCCAGGCGGGGCCGCCTGGAGGTGGTGGCTGCCCCCGGGTGCCCCATACGCAGAGTGCTCGAGGTCGTGGCCATCGGTCAGCTCGCGACCCTCAGCGACAGCCGCTCGACCAACTGAGCCCCTCGACCAACTGAGCCGACCTGGGCCCCACTGCCAGGGCTAGGCGCCGGTCGAGAAGTGCTTGCCCAGCGTGCCCATCTGGCCCTGGTAATTGGAACCGATGTCCTGGCCATAGAGCTTGGCCGGCTCGCAGACCATCCTCTCGAAGGTCAGCTTGCAGACCTGCTGGCCGTGGTCGATCATGAACGGCACGTCGTGGGCGCGGACCTCGAGAGCGGCCCTGGAGCCCTTGAGCCGGCCGGCCGGGTCGAAGCCGAAGCCCGGGTCGAAGAAGCCGGCGTAGTGGGTGCGCAGCTCGCCGCTTGTCGGGTCGTAGGCGGTCATCTCGCAGGCCAGGTGGGGAGGGATGCGGACCGCTTCACGCGAGAGCAGCAGGTAGAAGCGCTCCGGGCCGAGCAGTACCCGGCCCTCCTCCTCCACGGGCACCGGATCCCAGTACGCCTCGGGGCGGTGGGCGCGCAGGGCGCCCATGTCGATGGCCATGGTGTGCTCCTTGGCCCGGTAGCCGACATTGGTGCCCCGCTCACCTCGCAGGTCCAGGCTGAGCAGGAGCCCATCGCTCGTGCACAGTTCGTCGCCTGTCACCGGCTCGTCGTCGACGTACAGGAGCGGCTCGCGCCGGTGCTCCTCGCGCAGCTCGT
>JAKACE010000122.1 GCA_021821705.1 Actinomycetes bacterium
CGTAGATCGTCATGATGCGCATGGCCGAGGCGCCGTCCATGGCGAGCACGACATCACGGCTCGGGTAGTGGAGGACGAGCTCGCCGAGCACCATGCCTCCGAAAGGCCCGGCCCGAAGGGAGGGGCGAGGCCCGGCCTCGCCTGAGGGCTCTCCGTCCTCGTCAGCCGAGGGCTCCTCGGCGAGCGCGTCCGGAGCCTCGACTTCGGGCTCCACGTCGGCAACGTCTTCGGGGGCTTGGCTGCCCGGGCCGCTCTCGCCCTTGGGATGTCCGCTTTCGGTTTCGTTTTCCTCTTCTGGTTCCTCGTCTGGCATTTTGCCTGTCCTTTCGTCGTGGCGGCTGCAACCGCCGTAGGGAATGGGACCACGCCAGAAGAAAATGGCGGCCAGTTCGGCGCGATCGTCCCAGCTACAGCTGGGACGATCGTGGGCTTTGTGAGGCTTCCCGCACGGGCCCTCCCTACGGTGGCGGCCATGTCGGAACGAATTCGAGCCTTCGCTGACGGCACTCACCCGACTGGCAACCGGGCCCAGGAAGGGCCACCACGCAGGTACGTGGTGGCCCTTCCCGTCATACGCCGGTACCTCGCTCGGCGAGCTCGGCCCGCAGCTTGGTAAGCTCCCCCGCGACGGCCGAAATTGCGAACGCCGCAGACGCGGATCCGAGCTCACCGTCGGTTGTCAGGCCCTCGAGGTCCCTCAGCCGGCTGTTCAGGCCGGCGGCCTCCGAGAGTAGTTGCCCGCAGGTCCCGACGAGACGGGCAGCCGCGAACAACTGGTCGGACCCCGCCGAGCGCAGGTCCGGCACGGCGGCGACCGTCCGCCCTGCCCTCTGGAGGAGCCCGGCAAGGCCGGCCCGCAGCTCGGTCTCCTCGGCGCTCGGCAGGGCAGAGGGGGAAGGAGAATGGGACATGGGCGCTAAATGTGACATGGGCGCTCCTTTGTTTGGCAAGTGCCGGCAGCTCCGGCACGAGCGACCGTCACGGCGCCGGCCCCCGGCAAAAGAGCTTTCGCCGGGTGCCCGGGCCCTTTCGACGAGGGCCACCCTCGTGGCCCAGGACCAATGGAGGCGACATGGCAGACATCCCCGCCACATGCATCGACGACGAGGCCATGACCCGTCGGGTCGTGCGCTCGGCGCTGAGCGCCCTCCGCCAGCCGTTGTTGAGCGCCGACCTGGCACCGCGGCCCGCCGCCTACCTACTGTTCGCGGAGCAGGCTGCCGATGGCCCCACCGACTTCGACCGGCTGGTCGGGCCATACTCGCTCGGGGAGCGCCCGCTTTACGCCGGGGCGGCAGACGACATGCGGGGCCGGCGCGCCCGGTATGCCGGCCCTCAGTCCCTCGGCGGCGCACGGGGCCTTCCGACAGACCGCCTGTGGGTCGCGCCGGTTTATGCCCGGACGCGGGCCGGTGCCGTGCTCGCCGAGGCCATCTGCATGGAGGTTTTTGCCTGCCCTTGGAACGCGCCTGACCTGGCGGGCGCCGGGAGCCGCCAGCAAGGCCGCCTCCGCAGGGGCCAGCGCGTGCAACCGTGGGGGCGCATCTGGCCCCGCCCGTGGGACGGTATGCCGGGCCCGGCCTCCAGGGCGGCGAGCCTCCTGGCGATGGCGGCTCACGCCGTCGAGCCGGCCGGCCCGGGGCCGTGGTGGCCACCTCTCCCGCCGCTCGGGCGCGCTCCGCAGGGCCGGCGCAAGGCGGCGACCTCAGGGCGACGCCTTTCTCGTAGGCCTCGACGAATGGTGGCGCCCACGGACCGGTGCCAACCCCAGGGGCCTGACCAAGGATGTACCAGGGACGCCTAGCCCGAAAATCGCCTCCAAGAAGGACGCTCAGTGGCCTGCAAACCGCTCGGTGTGCTATTTTCACGAGGGACCGGCGGACCGTGGGGCACACAGACTGGCCCGCTATCGCCCTCGCGCCCGGTTGATACCCCATCATCCTCCCCCTTGGGGGGTGTGATCATGGGGTATCAACCACGACGCCGGTGCCCGGTCCCGACATTGCCCGTTGCCCCGGCGCGGCCCCCGGCTCCGGCATTGTCAGTGGTTTTGGCTGGTCGCGGTGCCCGAGAGCCGAGCCGGTGATGGGTCGCGGCATGGAGGACCAGGGATCTGCCGCGTCTGGACCGGTTCTTGCGTGCCAGGCCCCGTCGGGCTACCAGCACGGTTACCCAAAAGGGACGGGCGCCGGGCTCGGACGTCGGGTGGTTCGCACCCGACGCCAGGGATCTCGCCCGCTGCCTCGTTGCGGGCCAGCCTGGCCTTCCTTCTGCTGCTGCCAGCGCGCGGCCGGCGTCCCGGGAAGCCCAACGATGGGGCGGCCTCCAGGGTGCCTCCCGCAGCTTAAGGGGCCGTGGCCTGGGCTCGGCCCGGGCGAAGCAGCAGTCCGAGGCTCGAGAGCACCTTGGTTGGCAGGACGGCGTAGTAGGAGCCGAAGGCTGTGTGGTCGCCTGCCAGCGCCGCCCGGCGGGCCCCTCTCACGGCAGTGGACCAAGCCAGGCGCACCTCGGCCCGCCGGGTCCGCTCTGCTGCGTACTCGGAGGCGTCTCGGGCCCGTCGGCCCGCCACCCCGAGCCTCGCCGCTATCGCGGCCGTTGTCGCAGTGCCTTTGGCCCAGCCCCCCGGGCGGCACCGGCGCGCCAGGCCCAAGGAGGTGAGGCGCCTCAGCAGCACCCCGACAGAGCCCACGCTCGCGTGCAGCACGCGGGCCAGCTCGGCCGTGGTCCGCGCCTCGTCGCCGAGCTCGCGCAGGGCCCGGGCGGCAGACTTACCGATGCCCCCCCAACGGGCGATGTCGTCGCCGAGGCAAAGCTCGGGCTGGCCCGCCGGTCCCTCCTCGCGGCTGCCGTCCCCCATGGGCACCAAGAGGCGGTACGTGGTGGCCCTGGTGGGGGTCGGGGCCTCGTGCACTTTGGCCCAGCCCGCAGCGACGAGCCTTCGCAGCGACCTCCGCGCCGTGCAGAGGCTGACCCCGCCGGCAAGTGCCAGCTCGGTCAAGGCAGCCGCCACGACCGGGCCCCCGCGGGCCAATGCGATGGCGTAGAGCCCCTCTGCCACAGCGAGGTCGGTCGCCCCGGACATCCCCTTCCAGGGCACGGACCCGAGCGCCGCCCTCCATACCTCGAGAGCCTCGAGGGCCTCTTCGCGCGACCGGACAGGCGAGGTGCCCGGGTGGCTGGCCCTGTAGGCGGCCGCCTTGTGCCACAGCCGCTCCAGTTCTCGCCGCCGCCAGCGCGCTGATCGCCGCCTCCAGGTGGCCCCGAGGGCGTTGGCCGGGTCGTTCAGGGCAGCTGCCAGCCACTCCGGGCGGAACCCTGCCCCCTGGGCGAAGAGCGCGAGGGCCATGCGCCCGTGGGAGGGGGTTTCATATCCGGCCGCTTGGTGGCCCTCGCGAAGGCACCGCCACATACGAGGGGAGAGGCCCATTGCCCCGACCTGGCGGAGCGCACGCCCGAGGGCGCCTGCCGGGGCCGGCGTGCCGAGAGCGGCCAGGGCGCCCTGGGCCGTCGCCGGCAAGAGCAGTGATACCGGGGCCCCGAGGCGGTGGGCCGACAGCGGGGGCCGCACCCCGTTGGAGCGGACGTCCAGGCCTTCTCGGCGGCACCAGTCGGTGAGGGAGGACCACAGGCGCTGGTCGGGCCCAACGTTGGCGAACAGGTGCCGGTGGCCCGGGCGCCCGGAGGCGACGAGCACCACCGCGACCCCGTTGGCCTCGAGCGCGGAGACCAGGTACCCGAACGCTGCCTCGGCCTGCAGTGCCTGGGTGGGGGACCGGCCCTCCAAGTCGAGGTCAACGGCCAGCATCCCGGGCCGGGGGCGGACCACGAACGGGCCGCCCACGAGCTCGGCGATCGGCGCGCGCGGCCCAGCCTCGTTGGCGGGCCCGAGGCGGAACCCCCAGCCGTCCTCGGTGACCGCCCGTGCCAGCGCGTCGATAGGCCCGACGCCCGCGAGGACACCAAGCGCGGCCTGGCTATTGCCGAGGCACGGGTGCCGCTGCGCTGAGGTTGGTCCCTGCACCCATCTGATCGTCCCGGCCACCCGCTACTGAGCAACCAGGCTCCTCTTGGTCCGCCAGCATCTCGGTGCCGCAGCGCGAAGCCCCCCGCTTCCCCAGGTCATCGTTAGGCCATCACCGCCTGGCACTCCAGTGTGGCCCGCGGCGGGCCCACGATTGATGTCTATTGCACCGGGCCGGTGGCCGGGCACCGTAGTCGTGGGCCGGAGTTGCAGCGCGAACGGCCCCGTTCTAGCGGAGGAAGAGAAATGAGCACGTGCAACATCGGGATCGGGGCGCCCGCCGACGTGTTCGGCGTCGCCCGCTGGTTTGACCAGTTGCCGAACAGCACCGCCAGGGCGGTGTCGCCCGACGAAGTCGAGTGGCAGTGCAGGACGCCGGGGAGCGGGCGAGGGCGCGGAGACTGGGCGCGATGGGCCCTGTGGGACGTCGTCGCGACCCTCTTCTGCCTGTCGACGGCCACTAACCATGCCGGGCGCGACGAAGTCATCGTCCGGGTCCCCCTCGAGCAGTATGGCGAGATCGCCAAGTTGATCGAGCGCCTGGGGGAAGACGCCGGGGAGTGGCCGTGGCTCTGGGAGGAGGATGAGGACCGGCAGGTCGCAACAGCGGCCGAGGTGCTCGGGCTCCCGGCCGTGGCGCTGGCCGACGACCCCGAACTGCTCCGAGCGCTCGGGATCGAGTGAGCCGTGGTTTCTCCCGGCGGTCATAGTCCCCAATGCAACGGGAGACTTGCCACGACGCCGAGAGCTACCGGCTGCCAGGGTGTCGAGGTTTCGGAGCGCGCTCACTTCTGGGCAGGGGCAGATTTGCGCCGAGTTCACGAGCGGTGGTCGAAGCGAACGCACAGGCCACCACGCTGGTCTTCTCTGAACTCGACATGGAGGAGGTGGCCGGCTCGTACACGCCCTGCAGTGTGGTGGGCGACGGGCCTGTCGAACGTCACGCGGCGGCATCGAAGGGTCCCTCTGCGGCCCGAGGGCACACGAGCCAGGGCTCTGCCCGCCGTGCGGGCGCCCGCTCGACAGCCACAACCGCAACGCCCGGTTCCGCCTACCTGACCCGGTGCTGGCGGCAGAGGGGTCAAGAGCCAACAGAGGGCGTCTGGATGTTCAGTGGGTGGGAGCACACCCGGCCACAGAGGAGCCCTCACGCTCGACGGCCATGAGTCAAGTTGGACTTCTCCACACCCACCGCACAGTCCGGCGCCCCGCCGGGGCAGTCACGGGCCCGGTGCTACAAGGCGGCGAGCGCCTCCCGGTTGCGGACCTCAGCGTCCGACGCCGGTCGCACGTACCGGGCCTGGGTGAAGGCCGCCGAGGCGTGGCCGAGGGTGCGGGAGACGTCCACCCATTCGTACCCGGCCACCTCGTGGAGCCAGGTAGCGGCGTGGTGGCGCAGGTTGCGCCACGGGATGACCGGCCGGCCTTTTTGGCGCTTGCCCCGCGGTGACACCGTGTCCGGGTGGCACTCCCAGCCAGCGGCCCTGGCCGCAGGCTCGAACACCCGGCGCAGTTCCGCCTCGGTGAACGGCTCGAAGGGGCCCTTCGGGCCCGGGTACAAGAGGGCGAGCCGTCCGTGCGCGGCCTCGACCTCCTTTGCCCTGGCGAGCACCTCCACGAGCCCGCTGCGGCGCAGCAGCACGAACCGCCGGCGCCCGTTCTTCGGAGCCTTCTGCTGGGCGCCGTCAGCGATCGAGAAGGTCCAGGCGGTGGCGACCGTCACGCCCTGGCGCTCCTCGTCCACGTCCACGGGGCGGAGCGAGGTCAGCTCGCCGAGCCGGAGACCGCCGTAGCCGGCGACCTGGGGCATCTGCCCGAGCCAGGGACGACCGTCACGCTGCCCACGGGCAGCGAAGGCCCTGGAGAGGGCGTCGACCATCGTCGTGCTCGGCCGCTCCGACGGCGGCACGTAGACAGCGGCTTCGTCGTCTGCGGCGAGAGGCGCCACGTAGTCGACGTCGTCCATCGGCTGCATTGTCCGGGGCAGGAGGGCCGCCCTGTGTGCGACGGTCACCATGAGCCGCAGCAGAGCCCCGATGCTCTGAACGGTGGCTGGCGCCCGCCCGGCCGCCCTTGCCGACGCCAGCACGGCGATGCAGTGCTCATCGGTCGAGCCCCAGTC
>JAKACE010000123.1 GCA_021821705.1 Actinomycetes bacterium
GCGAGGCCTCCACGGTCGAGCCCTGGCGACGCGCCGACCTGCCCGTCGAGCGGCGCGTCGACGACCTGGTCGGTCGCATGTCGCTGGAGGAAAAGGTCGCCCAGCTCTACGGGGTGTGGCTGGAGGTCGACGAGTCCTCCGGCGAGGTGGCGCCCCACCAGCGCGACTTCGCAGCCGAGGGCATGGACTGGGAGAGCGTCACCGTCAACGGCGTGGGCCAGCTGACCAGGCCCTACGGCACCCTCCCCGTCGAGCCGTTGACGGGTGCCCGGCGATTGGCCCGCCTGCAGGGCGAGCTCCTGGCCCGCTCCCGCCTCGGAGTGCCGGCGCTGGTGCACGAGGAGTGCCTCACCGGGCTGACCGCCTGGCGGGCCACCGTCTACCCCTCACCGCTTTCGTGGGGCGCCAGCTTCGACCCCGCTCTCGTGCGCGAGATGGCCGCTCAGATCGGCCGGAGCATGCGTGGGCTCGGCGTGCACCAGGGCCTGGCCCCGCTGCTCGACGTGGTACGCGACCTGCGCTGGGGCCGGGTCGAGGAGACCATCGGCGAGGACCCCTACCTGGTGGGCCTCATCGGCTCCGCGTACGTCGAGGGGCTGCAGTCCGAGGGCGTGGTGGCGACCCTCAAGCACCTGGTCGGCTATTCGTCGTCGCGTGCCGGCCGTAACTTCGCGCCCGTCTCCGCCGGGCCGAGAGAGCTGGCCGACGTGCTTTTGCCGCCGTTCGAGATGGCTCTGCGGGCCGGTGCCCGATCCGTGATGAACGCCTACAACGACATCGACGGCGTCCCGGTGGCGGCCGACGGCTCCCTCCTCACCGGCTGGCTGCGGGACCTGCAGGGCTTCGAGGGCACGGTGGTCTCGGACTATTTCGCCGTTTCCTTCCTCCAGGCGCTGCACGGGGTCGCGGCCACGACGGCGCAGGCTGCGGCGGCGGCCCTGGAGGCAGGGATCGACGTCGAGCTGCCCACCGTCAACTGCTACGGCACCCCCCTGCTCCGGGCCGTGGAGGCGGGAGAGGTGAGCCTCGAGACGCTCGAGCGTGCGGTGCGGCGCGTTCTCAGCCAGAAATGCGAGCTCGGGCTACTGGACCAAGGCTGGTCCCCGCTGCCGCCCGTGCTCGAGCACGGCGCCGCCGACCTCGACCCTCCGGCGCACCGGCGCCTGGCCCTGGAGCTGGCCCGCCGCTCCGTCGTCCTGCTGGCCAACGACGGCGCCCTGCCTCTGGCGGGCGAGTCCCGGGTGGCGCTGGTGGGGCCCAGGGCGGCTGCGCCGGACGCCATGTTCGGTTGCTACTCCTTCCCGGTGCACGTCGGCCGGCGTTACCCCGAGCTCCCGGTCGGGGTGGACGCGCCGACACTTCTGGAAGCGCTGTCGGCCTGCGCTCCGGGGCTGAGCGTCGAGCACGCGCAGGGATGCCCCGTCACGGGGGGTAGCGACGAAGAGATCACGGCAGCGGTGGCTGCAGCAGCTCGGGCGGACGTGTGCGTTGCGGTGCTCGGGGACCAGGCCGGGTTGTTCGGGCACGGCACGTCGGGGGAAGGCTGCGACGCGGCGGACCTGCGGCTGCCCGGCCGCCAGGAGGAGCTCCTTGAGGCCGTGCTTGCCACTGGCGTGCCGGTGGTGCTGGTCCTGGTCTCCGGGCGGCCGTACGACATATCGGCTCAAGCGGGAAGGCTGGCTGCCGCCGTGTGCAGCTTCTTCCCCGGCGAGGAGGGCGGGGTGGCCCTGGCCGAGGTGCTCACGGGCCAGGTCCAACCTTCGGGCCGGCTCCCTGTGAGCTTCCCGGGACCGGGAGGGTCGCAGCCCTCCACCTACCTGAGCGCCGCCCTGGGCCATCGCAGCGACGTGAGCAGTGTCGACCCGACGCCGCTGTTCGCCTTCGGCCACGGGATCGGTTACCGGGCCGTCACGTGGGAAAGGGTGGAGCCGTGCTCGCCTGCGGAGTGGCCCACCGATGCCAGCGCCGGGGTGGCCGTGACATTGCGCAACGACACCGACGTCGCCCTGGCCGAGGTGGTCCAAGTCTACATGCACGACCCCGTCGCAGAGGTGGCGCGGCCGGTCCAGGTGCTGGTGGGGGCACAGCGGGTGGAGCTCCCCCCCGGGACGCGCCGCACCGTTCGGCTCGAGGTGCATGCCGACCTCGCCTCCTACACGGGCAGGTCCGGCCGCCGTCAGGTGGACGCCGGAGAAGTCGAGCTGCGCGTGGGAGCGTCGAGTGCGGACATCCGTGCCACGGTCGCCCTACGCATGGTGGGGCCCCGGCGCGAACCCGGCCCCGGGCGGGTGATGGCCTGCGTGGCCGAAGTGGGCGGGGCCGAACTTCTCGGGGCGGGTGCGGCCGGGCAAGAATGAGCCCCATGCTCGACATGCCTCTGGACCAGTTACGGTCCTACCTGCCCGACGTCCCCGAACCACCCGACTTCGACGCCTTCTGGGCGGGGCAGCTGGGCGAGGCGCGCGCCGCTGCCCGTGAGCCGGTCTTCGAGCCGGCACGCACCGCGGTCCGCCACGCCAGTGTCTTCGACGTGACCTTTTCGGGGCACGGAGGGGCACCCGTCAAGGGCTGGCTGTCCGTGCCCAATGCCATGCTGGCGCCGGACGTGCCGGTGATCGTGGAGTTCATCGGTTACAACGGCGGGCGCGGCGACCCTCTCGACTGGCTCGTCTGGCCCTGTGCCGGCTACCCCCACTTCGTCATGGACACCCGGGGCCAGGGCGGCAAGTGGCGGTCGGCGGCGACCGTCGATACCGGTGCCACGGGCGACCCGAGCTCTCCCGGGATGATGACGAGCGGGGTCGGCTCGCCGTCGACGTACTACTACACCCGGCTCTTCGTCGACGCCGCCATGGCGGTGGAGGCGGCCCGTTCCCACCCGGCCACAGCCGGCCGGCCGGTTGTCACCACGGGCGCCAGTCAGGGTGGAGGTTTGGCCCTGGCGGCCACGTCCCTGGACGGCCACGTAGCCGCCACCATGCCGGACGTGCCGTTCCTGGCCAATGCCCGCCGGGCCCTGGAGGTGGTGGACACCTACCCGTACGCCGAGCTGGCCGACTACTGCCGCGTGTACCCGGACCGTACGGACCAGGTCTTCACCACTTTCTCCTACGTGGACGTCGTCAACCACGCCAAGAGGTCCGGGCCGCCGGCACTGTTCTCGGTGGGCCTGATGGACGATGTGACGCCTCCGTCGACGGTGTTCGCCGCCTACAACCACTACCGGGGCGACAAGGACATCGCTGTTTATGAGTTCAACGGGCACGAGGGCGGCGGTACACCCCACTTGCACCGCAAGCTGGCCCACCTGGCCGGCCTGTTCCCGGCCGAGTAGGCCCCCCGAGGCGACCGTCGTGACATCTACCTGCCGGTAGTGCCACGACGGGCAACCTTTGCCATCTTCGGTACTGCGACTTCTGCGCGTCCCGGCCGGGCTTTTCGTGCTCCCCGAAGAGGGCAGAGGTTCACGGAGCCGGCAGTGGTTCGCCCGGCGTTCAGCGGGTAGCCGGGGGAGCCGAGGTCTCGCGGACCACCAGGCTGGTGGCCAGCTCGGAGCTCTGGCTTTCGGTACCGTCCTCGCGCCCGGCCGCCAGCACCAGGCGGACGGCGGCGGCAGCCATCTCTGCCAGCGGCTGGCGCACGGTCGTAAGCGGGGGAGAGGTCCAGCGCGACAGGGGCAGGTCGTCGAAGCCGACGACGCTCAGGTCGTGCGGCACCTGGAGCCGGGCCATCCTGGCCGCTTCGAGCACCCCGAGCGCCTGCAGGTCGCTGCCGGCGAAGATGGCCGTCGGCGGCTCGGGTAGGGCTAGCATCTCCGCCGCGATCTTGAAGCCCCCGTCGACGTGGAAGTCCCCCCACTGCATCAGCTCGGGCGCCACGGGGAGCCCTGCTGCCTCCATGGCGGAGCGGTAGCCGTCCATGCGCGCCCGGCTGCAGAACAGTTCCACCGGTCCCGAGATCACGCCCACCCGCTGGTGCCCGAGCTCCAGCAGGTGCCGCGTGGCGCTGTACCCGCCGGCCCAGTTGGTCGCCCCGATCGTGGGCACGCTCGGGTCGATGTCGCCGCGGGGGTCCACCACCGCCACGGGTAGCCCGCGCGAGCGCAGTTCGGCCTTGTCGCGTACCGACAGGTTGGCGAGCAGGAGGATGACGCCCCGGGTCCCCCGGGAGCTGATGTGGTCCAGCCAGGAGCGCCGCCTGGCCCCGTCCGAAAGCGAGGTCAGGGCGATGCGCAGGCCGGCCTCGGTGGCAGCCTGGGACGCCCCCCGTACGATCTCCATGGCCCAGGGGCTCTCGAGCTCTTGGAAGACCAGGTCGACGATGGGTGGCTGGCCGGTCGAGGTCGACGCCCGGCGCTCGTAGTTGTGAGCGGAGAGCAGGGACTGGATGCGGTGGCGGGTGGCGTCGCCCACGTCTCGGTTGCCGTTCAGCACCTTGGAGACCGTGGACACCGACACCCCGGCCTTCTCGGCTATCTGGGCGATCGTCACCCGTGCCTTGCCTCGCTCGGCCGGGTCGCCAGCCGCAGGCCCTGAGGTGTTGGGGACACGGCTGCGGGAGCGGGGCATGGGGCCACTCTAGCGGGGGGGCGAGCCTACGAAAAGATTCGTACCTGCCGAACAGGACCGGGCCCGGGCGGTGGCGCCGGGTGCCCGCCACCATTGCCGACAATGCAGCTAGGCCTGCCGGTCTGTCGCCTCCGGGCGTAATCGACCACCGGCGACGCTGACGGAAGTTTCGTCACCGGCAGCTCGGTGACCGTGGTCGTCACATGCACTGAACGAGCTTCGCCGGGCCACCGTCGTGGTCGGCAGGCGGGCCGGCCGGCCCGGGCCGCGCCGGGGCGGCGACGCCGAGCCCTGGTAGGAGGGTGGCCGGGTCAGGAGGGGGGTGGCAGGCGCCGCTGGAGCCGGCACAGGGCGCGGTAGCTGGTGAGCATGAGCCCGGCCCGCTCGGCCAGGGCCTGCAGGCCCTGGCGGGCCGTGGCGACGTCGTGGTCCTCGACGCGCGAGGGCCAGTCGGGCATCACGGCCCGTAGCTCCTCGGAGTCGCACGCCGGGCGCAGCACGAGCTCGGTCACGCCCGGGGCGAGGTCGCTCAGCATCTGGTCCATGACGGCACGCACGCTCTGGCCCCGCGGCGACCGGACGAGCGTGTCCGGGGAGACGACGCCCTCTTCGGCCGCCAGCTGCCTGAACGGGAAGCCAACCTGGCGCTGGTGCGCCGCTCCGGCCAGGCGCAGGGGGAGGCGGAAGTCGACCGCCAGCTCTAGCGCAATGTCGAAGAACTCCGGCCGCAGCTCCAGGGCTCCCATGTGGGCGGAGAGGTGGCTCACGTCGAAGCCCCAGTAGATGGCCCTCTCCAGCTGGGCGCGGCACTCCCTGCGGACCTCGTCCAGGTCGGCGTGTTCCCAGAGGTCGACAAGTGTCCTCGGGAAGCCCCCGTCGCCGTCCAGAAGTGACGGGGCATGGGTGACGGGGCCCCAGCGGTACAGGTCGTACTCGGCATTGAGGGTCATGTGGACCCCGACGTCCTCACCGCGGTAGCTGGCAGCGGCCTCGCGCGCCCATGGCGCCGGCACCACCAGGCCGGCCGAAGTCGCCGTGCCGTTACGCAGGGCGCCGTAGACGGCCGAGTTGACGGAATGGCTGACGCCCAGATCGTCACAGGTGACTATCAGCAGCTTGGCGTCGGGCGCGAAACCCAGTGCCTCGGCGAGAGAGGTCATCGCCCCGCACCGTACTAGACGTCACCTCCGTGACGATGGGCGCTCTGGGTGCCCGACGGCCCGCAGCGGCGCCGGTGGCTTCGCCTGTTGGTCCCCCTCGTCCGGCTCACCCTCAGCGGCCGCATTATGGTCCTCGACGTAGGCTCTGAACGTTGCCAGGTCCGGGAACGTCCAACCCGGGTACGACCAGTCCCGGTCGGCGAGCATCAATGGCCGTACTTGCCAGTCCCCCAGCCCGTTGTGCCAGGTCAGTACGTCTGTGCGGGGGTCGAGCTGGGGAGGTTTGGGTGCCGCCACGTACCGGTAGCGCTCGTTGTCGAGGTCATCCCAGGTCACGATCGGGGCACCGTCGTCGG
>JAKACE010000124.1 GCA_021821705.1 Actinomycetes bacterium
GGGGCGGCTGCCTCTCACCCGTTTGTCGCAGGAGCCCATCACTCCACCTGGCTGCTGGCTCTTTCCGGTCTCCTGGGAGGCATCGCCGTGGGTGTCGCGGGGATGGGCGGCGGCGCCCTCATGACCCCGGTACTGGTGCTGGTTTTCAACCTCGACCCACGGGTGGCAATCGCCAGCGACCTGGTCAACTCCCTGGCCATGAAGCCCGTAGGGGGCGCCGTCCACGCCCTGCACGGCAGCGTGAGCTGGAGGCTGGTGCGCCTGCTGGTGCTGCCCGGGGCCCCGGCTGCCTTTTTTGGCGCCTGGCTGCTCAACCAGTTGGGCAACAACCATGCGGCTCAGTCCCATCTCAAGACGCTCCTCGGTTGGGCACTGGTCGTGGCCTGCGCGAGCATGGCAACCCGCGCCACCCTCAGCGCCCGGCTCCGCCGTCGCGGGCTGGCCGAGAACCTCGCTCCCTGGAGGCTCAAGCCCGTCCCCACTCTCGCGGTGGGGCTGCTGGGCGGCTTCATGGTCGGCATGACCTCCGTCGGCTCGGGGTCGCTCGTGATCGTGCTGCTGATGATGCTCTACCCCCGCTTGTCGTCCCGGGTGCAGGTCGGCACCAACCTCGTCCAGGCCATCCCCCTCGTCATCGCAGCCACGATCGGCCAGGCCCTCTTCGGCCACATCGACCTCCACGTCGCCGGCAGCCTCGTCCTCGGCAGCATGCCCGGTGCCTACATCGGCGCCCGCATCTCCAGCCGAGCGCCCGAGGCCATTGTCCGCCCGGTGCTGGTAGTGATGCTCAGCGCCTCGGGGCTGGCCCTGCTCATCACCAGTTATGCCGGGCTGGCCATCGCCCTCGGCATCGCCGCCATGGTGGGGTCCGCTCTGTGGGGGGCAGTCGACGCCACCCTCCACCTGTCCGAGGACTGGCAGGCCACTGGTCACAGCCGGACGACCTGGGTCGCGGTCATGGGTGTCGGCTCCCCTCTTGGCGTCGGCACCCTCGCCGCGCTGGTGTACGCCGTGCGGGTGCGCCCGGCGGTCGTCGCCGTCGCGGCTCAGAGCTCCCGGGGCCCGGCCCCGGACGTCCCGGCTACGGCTTGCACGAACGCGGGAGATGGGCGACCGAGGCGGTAGGGCCCGATGGCGCAGCACCTACCTCCCGGCCAAGCTCAGCGGCTGGCTCTCTGGCGGCTGTAGATCAGCTCCCAACCTTCGGCCTCGCGTGCGGCCCGGGCGCGGCTCAGGGCGTCCTCCGCCGCCGCGTCCTCGGCCGGAGCCACTGGGGGCAGGGGCGGCCTGAGGGCCTTGGCCTCCGGTGAGTCCTTGTCCAGGGCCGCCGAACGCAGTTGCGGCGAATGAGCGATGGCATCCGCAAGAGAACCCAGGAAGTGGCGCGTCGCCAGCTCGGCCTGCTCGAGGGTCGGGCGCCTCTCCAGAGCCCAGCGCTGGCGCCCCTCGGCAACCTCGATGAACGGCGCCCAAGCCCCGGCCAGCGGCACGATGAAGGCGTCGGATACGCCCAATACGGCCAGCGCCCTCCAGACCTCGGCCGGCACGAGGCTCTGCCCCGCCCGTCGGGACCTGTATATAGCGATATTGCCGGCGTCGAGGGCGAAACGGTACAGCCACCGCCCCCGGTCGATGTGGACTGAGCTCTCGCCGTTCACCCCGGGTAAACCTCCCCACCAACGACGGCCTAATGATTATGGAACTGCCTTTATGCCCACATGAGGGACGGCGATCAACTTAGCAAGGTCCTCTGCGTACCCGGTGTACCCGGAAGGTCGCAGTGTCGAAAGCCGCCTCACCGCATCCTCTGGGAGGCCGAGCTCGCGCACAAAGTGGTCGAGGTCGTGGGCCGTCATCGCCTTCCCCCGGCTGAAAGCCTTGAGTTTCTCGTAGCTTTCCGGCACGCCATAGCGGCGCATCACCGTCTGCACGGCCTCGGCCAGCACCTCCCAGGCGCCGTCGAGGTCGGCCGCCATGGCCCCCTCGTCTGCACTTACACGTGCCAGGCCCCGCCTCGCCGACGATATGGCCAGGCCCGAGTAACCGAAGGCGCTACCGATATTGCGCAAAGCAGAAGAATCGGAAAGATCGCGTTGCAGGCGTGACACAGGCAATTTCGCCGCCAGGTGCTCGAACAGCGCGCCTGCCACCCCGGCGTTGGCCTCGGAGTTCTCGAAGTCGATGGGGTTGACCTTGTGCGGCATGGCGGAACTGCCGACCTCGCCCTCGACGACCCGCTGGCGCAGGTAGCCGAGGCTGATGTAAGCCCACATGTCCCGGCAGAAGTCCACCAGCACGGTCCCGAACCGGGCCATGGCGGCGAACAGCTCCGCCAGCCAGTCGTGGGGCTCTATCTGGGTGGTGAGCGGCGACCAGATGAAGCCCATGCCCTCCACGAAGGCCCTCGCCTCTTTCGGCCAGTCCACCTCGGGATAGGCCACCCGGTGGGCTGCCAGGGTCCCGGTGGCACCACCCCACTTGCCGGGCACCTCTACGGACCTCACGGCACGCAGCTGGCGCTCCCAGCGAGCGACGAAGACAGCCAGCTCCTTGCCAAGCGTCGTGGGCGTGGCTGGCTGGCCGTGGGTGCGGGCCAGCATCGGCACCCCGGCCAGGCCGAGAGCCATGGAGCGGACCTCGTCAACGAGAGCCTCTGCCGACGGCAGCCACGTGCCGGCCAGGGCAGCCCGGACCATGCGGGCATAGGCGAGGTTGTTGATGTCTTCAGAGGTGGCACCGAAGTGGGCGAACTCGGTCCTCTCCGCGCCCCAGCCCAGCTCGTCGCCCAGACGCTGCTTCAGCAGGTACTCCACGGCCTTGACGTCGTGGTTGGTGCGCTTCTCGATCCGCTTCACCGCGGCGGCGTCGTCGTTGCCGAACTCGCCCACCCACCGCTCCAGCGCCTCCTGGTCGGCCGGGGTGAGCGGGGGCAGCTCGACCACAGCCGGCATGGCCGCCAGGTGGGCGAGCCACTCCACCTCGACGGCGAAGCGCTGGGCGATCAGGGCACGCTCGGAGAAGGCAGCGGCGTAAGGGGCGCACTGGCGCCCGTAGCGGCCGTCCAGGGGCGACAGGGCGGCGAGGCGCCAGCGCTCCTCGCTCCAGGGCTGCTCGATGGCGTCTGGCTGCTCGTCAGGTGACATCTGGCTCCGTATCGTCGCTTCGTACTGGGCCCGGCTGCGCTGCGCCCCGGGCAGCGGGCTGTGCCGGGGCACCAAGTGCGCTCCCCGGCCCGGGGAAGACGTTACCCGGCCACGGGACGGGCGCCGGGCGCCGGCCTCCCGCCGCCGCTGGGGCCCGGACTGTGGCGCCTGGCAGTAGGCGGCGTCTGGCGGGGGCGGGTTACCCCGGGACGCAGGTGGTGGGCACAGTGGTCCCGGGGAGGGTTGGCCGGCGCAGCCGCCCGGCGCCACCATGGAGGGCATGCTTCACCGGCGTCGGGCCTCACCCACCCTGGTCGCGGTGGCGTCGTCCCTGGTTGCCTTGGCCGTACCCCGGATGGGCGGGCCCGCCGGACAGGCCGCCCATTTGCCCCCGCCGGCCCTGCCGCAGCCCAGCCGGCACTATCGGGGGGCACCGCCCAACCCTGGCGAGCTCGGCATCGCTCTCTCCGGCATCGGCACCGCAATGCGGCCACCCACCAGCCCGACGACGGTGCCGTTCACGACCAACTGCCACAAGCTCATCGACGGTGGTTTCACCGGCGTCTGCGTCACGGCCCGAGGCCGTGGGGCCGAGGTGGCCGGCATCGTCGAAGTCGAGCGCGGCGCCCTGGCCTCCCAGGAGCGCGACCTCGTCTGGCGCCGCAGAGGCGACAGGTGGTCCCTGGCGCTGGTGCACACCTTCCGCCCCCCGGGCTACCCCACCCGCCTGTGGGCTGTCCGCTTGCGGCGGGCAAGCCCGCCCGACCTGGTGTTCGTCACCCCGGTGGACCGGCCCGACTTCGGCAGGGACCTCAATGTGGTGGACACTGCCGGCCGCGTCAGCCTCTACCGCTACCTGGGCGAGGGCTTCGCCCTGGTGCCACCCGGAGGCGGGCTGCTCACATACACCCCGGCCGCGACCCAGGCTGCGCCTGCCGATGATTACTTCGACCAGGTCCTGGTCGGCTGGTACAGCGGGCACTGGCGCGTCCTGGCTGACCAGTACGTCCCGTACCGTGCGGCCCTGGCCCAGCACAAGGCGCTCTTCCAGGCCGCTGGGGCCACGGCCGCTACCGCGAGCGGCCCCTGACGGGTGATGGGGGCACACAGGCCATACGCAGCGCCGAGCGGTTGGACGGGGCCGGTCAGCGATTGACGACCAGCTGGCCGGGACCACCCGGGCGCACGGCCACCGCACCGACCCTCAGTTCGGGCGAAAGGGCGGCCCACAGTTCGTCGAGCAGGTCGGCCGCGCCGGTGGCTCCGGTAGCGGCCTCGACAGGGCACCTCGACGTCCGCACGTCCTCGACCGTGCCGTCGTAAGTGCTGAGCACGACGGCACCCCCAACGGCCAGTTCGGACACCGCCCAGGCGACAC
Organism: Actinomycetes bacterium; assembly: GCA_021821705.1. GTDB lineage: Bacteria > Actinomycetota > Acidimicrobiia > Acidimicrobiales > Palsa-688 > JAJZMF01. The sequence goes on from JAKACE010000124.1 coordinate 4,522, forward strand.
GGTCCATGCCACCGTCGGTCCGGCGCCTGACGTAGCCGAACACGGGGCGATGCGATGGGCCGGAGGCAAGGCAGATCCTGGGTGTGAATATCGGCGCGTCCGGCTCGCACGAGTGCCGGCCCAGCGCACTGCCCATGTCATTGCCCGCCGCCAGCGAGGCGGTCACCGGCGAGACGTGGTCCCCGTTGCCCACGACCAGCCAACCCTCCGAACGGGCCACGGCCTGGTAGTGGCGCAGGGCGTCGTGGCCTGAACCCTGTTCCGTGGCCCGCACCAGCACGCTGTCGTCGTCACCGACAACCAGCTCCCGGGAGCGGGAGGCCTCGCTGCGCCCGGTCACGAAATAGGCGAGCACAGGCCCGTCCCCGCTGGTGTTGGCGAGGACGCAGCCCCGCCCCGGGTAGGGCCGGCCCGCGAGGAGCTCGGCTACAGAAATGCTGCCCATGACCGCAAGAACCTAATGGCCCCGGGCTGCGCCCGTACAACGGCCGGCGCAATGCCCCTGGCACCGTCATCGTCACCGACGCTCTCAGCGCCAGGAATACGACTGCTCCTGCGGAGGGCGACCGCCCGGCCAGTCGTTGACGACCACGGTCCCGGCGATCTTGTCGTGCAGGCACTGGCGGTCCTTGTCCCACAGGCACCAGATGGCGTCGACGAGGCTCAGGAACGGCACGACGAGACCGCCTATGCCGATAGCCCCGAAGTAGCCCGCCGCCCGCCCCCACGCCTGCGCCGGCGTCAGGCGTGCCGGGTCGGCATAGTTGCCCCTCACGTGAATGGCCCTCAAACCGAGGAGCGCTTTGCCCGGAGTCCGCCCCCAGCGCCAGGTGGCCATGGCTTCCCAGGCGATCTGCAGGACAAAGAGCAACACGATCAGCAACAGAGAGGACCCTTCGAGGGAAATGATCTCCGATGTGGCAGCGCTGCTCAGGTGGCCGCTCGGGCTCTGCTGTAACAGGTGGAGGATGTGCTGCAAGCGGCTCCACTCGGCAACCACGAAGATCACTGCGCCCATCACGCCGAAAAGGATGTTGTCGATGAGCCTTGCGCCCAGGCGCCTCCATTGGCTGGCCAATGAACCAGGCCCGTAAGCAGGCAGGCCCAGTCGGGCTCCCTTGTAGTTGCCGGAGTAGGAGCCGCCACCGTAAGTGCCGGCACCGTAGGGCGAGCCGGTCCCCCAGCCGTTGGTGTCACCGGCCCTGCCTGCGTAACCGCCTCCGTCGTAGCGCGGGAGGGCACCGTCGCCGTACGGCGCGCCCTGTGCCGGGCTGGTCCCACCGGCGTGCCCGGGCTCCCAACCGCCGTGACCGGCCCCCCACGGCTGGCCGGACGGTCCGGCCTGGCCCGGTGGCGCGGCGTGGCCCGGCGGCGCGGCCTGGCCCGGTGGCGCGGCCTGGCCCAGCCCCCCTTCACCCGGCTGGGTCGCCGCCCAGCCGGTCCCCTGGCCCCAAGCCGGCGTCCCCCACGATTGCGGTCCCGGCCCGGACGTCCCTCCCGAAGGGCCCGAAGCGGCGGGTACACCGCCCCATCCGGCCCCTTCGCCT
>JAKACE010000125.1 GCA_021821705.1 Actinomycetes bacterium
GGCTTGCCGCGTCCCCGGGGAGCGCCAAGGTCCCCCCGGGACGCGGGCGAAGGGGCAGCCGGGACCGGTACTCGGCCTGCCCGGCGAGCCGGCGGCCCCCGTAGTGGACAGAGGTCGCGGCCCACTCCGCGACCGGTCGCCCGCCCACGCGGACGAACACCGCTGCCAGGAGCGGCCCCCAGACGAGCCCCCCGACCACCAGCCCCGGGAGGCCACCGGCCATCAGCCCCCCGAGGCCGGCCGCTCCTGCCAGGGCCACCGCCACGAGGCGCGGGGCGCTCAGGCCGAGGAGGACCCCACGATGGGGCCGGCGGGCGAACCGGGCCGAGACGAGAGGGGCTTCGGTGCTCTCGGCCACCGGCTATGCCCTTTCTTGCCCTGGAGGCCCCGACGTCTCGGTGGGCCGGCCGGCGGGGGCAGGTTGACCGTTCCGCGCGGCACCGGCCGTCGCGGGGGCTCGTGGTGTCCCTCTTCCGTCCTTGCCGTCGACGGGGGCCGCAGGAGCGCCCGCGGTGCCGCCGACCTTGTCGTTCGGGCCGAGCCGCGCGTTGCCCGGAGGCCGTGGCCCGCCGGCGCTCGAGGCTGCCCGCAACTGAGGCGCCGCCCAGGCGCCAGCCTTCCGGGCTGCGCTGTAGGCCGTCGACGTGCCCGAGGTCGAAGTGGCGGCGAGCAGGTGGATGTGGTGGGCCTCGTCGCCGACGAAGTGCACGAGCTTGAGCGCGGCCCAGGGGGTGAAGCCGGCGAGCGCCAGCACGAGGAGGCCGGTGACCACCTGGGTGATGCTCTGGCCGACGCTGGAGCTGGCCTGGCCCACGCCGTCGAACAGGCCGAGCCCGACCATGAAGACCAAGACGAGGAGCAGCTTGCTGGCGACGAGGGCCAGGGTCGTCTCCACCCAGCGGCGGGCCCAGCCGACCGTGATGTCGGCGAGCGAGCCGGCAAAGGCAAGGGGGGCGAAGACGGCCGTCACGACTATAAGGGCCTTCCGCACCATGAGCGCCCCCCAGACCAGGACGACGGCTGCCAGGGTGGCCACCGCGAGCACGATCACGACTGCCGGGTTGGTGCTCGCCCCGCTTATCACCCCGGCAGCCAGCAGCGCCTCGCCCATCTGCTGGACCGAGCCCCCGGTCGCCAGCTGGACCACGCCGGCCGAAAGGTCGTCGGTCGCCTTCAGCAGGAGCGTCACGGTACCTATCGCCAGCCCGCCGCCCACGAAGGCGACCAGCAGGCCCTTTACGGCCCGGGCCAGCCCTCCGGGGTCCCGGCGCAGCGCCGAGCGCCCCACCTGGAGCACGAAGAGCCCGACGGCCACCACGCCTGTGATCGTCCCGACGATGGCGAGGTCGGTCTCGAAGCCCGGCCCCGAAAGGCTCACCTCGGTAGCGCTCCCGATCTGGGCCCACAGCCAGTTGATCGCACTGTCGGCCGCCTCCCCGAAGTCCCTCGCCACGGCGCCGAAGGCGTCCCCGGCCACCGATTTGAACAGGTCCCCGGGGCAGCTCGCCCAGGAGACGGGGTCGACCAGGCTGCAGCCCATGGCTCAGCCCTCCCGCCAGTCGCCGACGGCCACCGTCCCGTAGCCGCCGTGCCAGCGGGCGCTGCCGACGGCCACCGAGCAGCTGAACCGTTGGCTCCTGACGACCCGGTGCTGTCGCAACATGACCAGGCCGGAGATGTCGAGCACCGTCATCCGGGGGTCGGGCGGCTGCCACCCCGCAGAGACCAGCTGAGCCCATCCCGGGTCCTCCTGGACGAGCAGCCCCGACACGCGCTCGGCCGCGTGGGCCTCGGCGAGGGCGGCCCACCGGCGCCGTGAGGGGACCGGGCTGGCCCGCCCACCGGCGATCCCTGGGTCGAGCAAGGAGACGTAGAGCACCTTGTCGGCCGCGCCAGCGGGCACGCCCGGCAAGAGGTCGGGGGCTTCCTCGGCTTGCAGCCACGCGCCGAGCGCTGCGCGCGACTGCCTGGCGTAGCTCACGTCGAGGAGCGCCCTCAGGAACTCCTCGGCCCAGGTCCCCGGCGCGTACGTGACCGGCAGGGAGGGCCAACCGCCGGAGACAGCCGGGCTCGGTACCGCCAGCCTGAGGACTGCCGCGAGCCCCCGGGACGAGCCGAGCGCCTGGGCGAAGAGCTGGTCGCCCTCCTCCTGCACCGGGGTGCCGGCTGGCGCCACGGTCGGCGGGGCCTGCCGGTGCAGGCTTGTCGGCGCCGCCGGACGAGGGCGAGCCCGGGGGGCCGGGACGGCAGCCCGAGAGGTGTGGCGCCCCCCGCCGGCCGAGAAGGCCCCGGCGAGCGCAGCCAGCACGACGGCGACGACCGCCGTACTGATCACGATGGTCGTCCGTCCCCGGTTCACAGGGCCGCCCCCGCGTGGGAGAAGAAGGTCACGAGCGCGACGGCCCCGCCGGTCAGCATGGCTGCGACGGCCGACACCACCACTCCGGTCTTCGCCCGGCCGACTATGTGCACGTTGCCCGAGTGGCTCGCGACCGCCCAGACGATGGCCGAGAGCACGAGCCCGGCAACAGAGGCGACGAGGCCGAGCGTCAACAGCGCGCCGACGATCGTCTCGAGCTCACTGATCCCGGGCAGCCCGTTCGTATTGGGCGTGATGTTCACGGGTGTGATGTTCACGGGTGTGGTGTTCACGGGTTCCTCCTTCGGTGTGCCCCGACCGCTCGGGGCGATCGACTACAGGGGCCGGGGTGGCCAAGCCCGCCGGGCTCACCGGCCGGGGGCGGGGTCGACCACGGCGTCGAGGCCCCCGCTCACGAACGCAGCCCAGGTCTGGACCACGACACCTTCTTCGGGGCCCAAGGCCGAGAGCACCAAGCCGTAGCCGAGGTAGATGCCCACGTGCCCCGGGAGGCCCGGCCCGGGCGGGTCGGTCCCGGGCGTGAGCACGAGGTCGCCGGCTACCGCAGAGGCCGGGCTCACCTGCTCCCCTTCGTGGAGCTGGTCGACCGTGTAGTGGTCGAGGGGGACCCCGGCGGCAGCCCAGGCGGCCATGGTCAGCCCCGAGCAGTCGAACGCCTCGGGGCCGGCCGCGCCCCACACGTAGGGCTTTCCCAACTGGGCAAGCGCGTAGGAGACCGCGGCGGCGTGCTCCGGCGGGGTGCCGGCCGGGACCTCGTACCCGCTCGGTAGGCCGTAGGCAGAGGCCGGGCCGGCGAGCCCGCCGGGAGCCCCCTGGCCGCAGCCGCCGGCCCCCTCCTCGGCCAGCACCTCCGAGAGGATCTCCCCCGAGATTGGCCAGTTCTCCTGGTAGTTCCTCCCGTTCGCGAAGGCGGAGACTTGTACTGCCTGGGCGGCGGCCCACGGTGCCAGGGCCTGCCAACCCGGTACCGCCAGCAGACGGGCGATGAACATGGCGGTAGCGTCCGCCGGGTCCTCTTCCTCGGCCGGCGTCCCCCAGCCCTCCGAGCTGCGCTGCTGGAAGATGCCGAGGCTCCCGTCGTTGCCAGGTTCTGGCCCCAGGTCGGCCAGGTGGGACTCCGTGTACGCGGCCATGAGAGCGATGCGCGCCGCTCGTCCCGGCTGGGCCGCGTTCGCCATCGACACTGCCACGACGACCTCCGCGTTGGCGGTCTGCGGCCCCGACAAACCCGCTACTTGCCCGCCCGGAGCGCAGGGCGTGACCACGCTCTGGCCGGCCCCTGACGGAGCTGTCTGCGCCCCCAGCATCCCGAGCAGTGCTCCCGTCGCGAGCAATGCGCCTGCCGCTGACACCGCCGCACCGGCCAAGACGAGCCGACCTCGCCCCATGCCTCGCACCTCCTTCGGAGCCCGACCGTCGGGGTCCCGGAATGGAGGGGCCACCCTGGTAGCGCCCCGGTGGCTGGGTGCAAGGCCTCGGGAGAGGCTCGTCGTGTGCTGCACGGGAAACGGTGCGCTCAGGCACCGGCTCGGCCTCTGAGGACGGCGCCTCGGGGGCGGCTATGTGGCTGGCGAGCGCGAGGAGCGCTTCGCGCCAGAGGATGCGGAGCGGGCCATCGACGGCCTGCTCGCCCAAGATGAAGGTGAGGAGCGACGGGTGGCGGCTCGTCCCGAGCAGGAGCCGGCGGGCCGCTTGGGGCATCGCGTAGAGCCAAGGGGCGTGGCACTCCATCCTCCCCCGCCTGGCCCGTAGGTAACCGATGGGGTCGGCCGGGAGAGGCCCGTTCGGCCAACAGGTGAGGAGGACCAGCAGCTCTACCGTCGTCTCGACGAGCGCCGACCGGGCTCTCGGGCCCAGTGCGACGCCGCCGGCGCCTTCGGCCACGCCGACCAGGCGGTCGGCAGTCTCCCACCAGTCGTCGCTCAGGAGCGGCCCCACCTGGCCACCATCACTGTGATGTCGGCCGACGGGCGCACCGTCAGCCGGCCGTTCTTGGCACGCTGGTGCCGGGGCCGGCGCCACTCGTCGGCGCGGTTCGCCCCGACCCGCAACCAAGACCCGACCAGGTGCCTCGCTGCAGGACGGGTGAGCGGCACTGGGTGAGCTGCCAGGTCGGTGACCGCCACCTCCCACACCTCGCCGAGCGCGACCAGGTGGGCCGGCTCGAGCATGGCACGCAAGAGGACTGCCAGCTGGTCCGCCTGGGCGGCAGTGCCCTGCCAACCCCCAGCCACGAGGCGGGCGAGCTCCTCGGCAGGTTTCGTGAGGCCCTGGGTTGTCCTAGCCATGGGCGCATCTTCCGCGGCGGCCTTACCAGGGACCTCACTTTCCGCCTCGATCGAAAGAAATTCCTAAGTCCGCGTCAGGGCAGCTCAGACTGCAGGTCGAGGAGCCCAGTGAGCTTTCTGGTTAGGTCTACGTTGAGGTCGCGGTGTAGAGAGCCCGGGAAGATGGCGAATAGGCCGGCATTGACACCGGCTACTTGGCGAAAGCGTGGCGAATGGGCCGGCAACATGGGGAAAGGAGCGGGCGTCAGGCTCCGGCTCCTAGCCGCGTCCTGTCATCGCAAGTTCGCTCATCACAGCTCCCACTAGGCCGTATCAGCTCGACGTGCGAGCACACCGACCCGCGCGGCACCGCGCCTCGAGGGAACGCCACCGACATGACGGGCAACGACCAGGACAAAAGAAAGCGCCAACTTCAATGCCAGGTGTCAATGCCGGCACAGGAAGAGCAGGATGCTCCCGCCCGAACCCGTCGCCGTTTTCCCGAGGTCGGCTCCGCCAAGTGGGTGGCCCGCCCGCCAAGTGCACAGGACCCCTACAAGCGGCCCTGTTGTCGCCATCAGCTGCAGGGGGAGACACCAGGGTGCAGGGCGGCGACCAATCGGCAGGGACCGCGGACGGGAGAGGGGCCTGTCCGCCGAAGAGCGCAGCTGCCGGGCGGGTGACTTACGGCTCGCGCTTGCCACGCAGACAGCGAGGAGGCCTGCTGGCCCAGGAGCTCAGCTCCCAGAGCCGCGTGGAAGCCGGCGGTAATAGTCGACCAGCGAGCGGGGGACCTTCTTCCCCTTGGCGCGGTAGCGGGCCTTCAGCGCAGCCCAGCTGCGTGCGAGGGCCGAGTTCTCGGGCGAAGCTGCTGCTGCGTCGAGCTCCAGCTTCTCCAGTAGGACGTCGTCGTCGCGGACGATGAGCCGGGCTTTGCCGATAGCCCACCCTGCGAGGGCGGGCTTGTGTGCAGCTATGGCCGCTCGCGCCAGGTCGACGGCGGCGCTATAGGCCTCGTTGGTCAGGCGCGTTGCCAACCCACCGGCCTCGAGCGCCCAGGTGAAAGTACCGGTCGGCACGTTCGCGAAAGGGACGCCCCGGAGGAGGGACAGGGCCTCGGCCAGAGGACCTATGGCCCCATCAGGGTCGGCCTTGGCACGTGCTATCGCCGACTCAAACCGGGCCACGTCGGTGCCGATGCCCACGGCCCGGTAGCCCCTGGTCCTCGAACTGGAAGGCAGGTGCTCCGCGCCGATCGCCTTCCGTAGCGAGCTGACGCGGGTCCAAAGGGTGCTTGCTGCCCAGTCGGTCTCCTTGGCCGCGGCTAGGTCCGCACGTAGCTCCTCGCCGCTGAACTCCCTCTCCGGGCCCAGCGCGAGGCGCGCCAGCAGTTCGAGCTCC
>JAKACE010000126.1 GCA_021821705.1 Actinomycetes bacterium
GGACCGGGCGGTGCCCGTGAGCCGGCGCCACAGCCGGTACCGGCTGCGCCGCCGCCGGCCTCTGCGGACCTGCTGGGCGAGCGCTGGCAGGGGTCTGCCGGCCATGTGGCCCGGCGTGCTGGCCGGTTCCCTGGCCGCGGCGTGCGGTGTCGGCCTCCTGGCGGTCGGCGCCTGGCTGCTGGCCAGGGCGTGGCAGCGCCCGCCTGTTCTCAGCCTCTGCGTCGCCATCGGTGCCGTCCAGGCGTTCTCGCTCGGTGGGGGCGTGCTCTGGTACTTCCAGCGCCTGGTGGCCCACCGGCGTTCCCTGGCCCTGCTCGGCTCCCTGCGGCTCGGCTTGTTCGACACGCTCGAGCCTCTGGTGCCGGGTGCTCTGGGGCCCAACGGGCGCGGTGAGGTCCTGAGCGGCTTCGTCAGCGACGCCGAACTGGTGGCCGAGGGGCTTGCCCGCACCGTTTCGACAGTGGTGCAGGTCACGGCGGCCCTCCTGGCTGCGACCGTGGCCGTGGTGTTGGTGAGCCCGCCGATGGCGGCCGTCCTACTGCCCGGTGGTGCCCTGCTTGGCGGGGCGGTGGTCCTCGCCGCCAGCCTGGGCCGGCGTTGGCAGGACGAAGCCGCGGCCCAGAGGGCGGTCCTGGCCGGCCAGGTGGACGAGCTCGTGCGGTCGGCGCCCGAACTGGTCGCCTTCGGTCGTGGCGACCTCGTCGAGGCCAGGCTGTGCGCACTGCAGGCACTCTCGGGGCGCACCGACCGCTGGCGGGCGGCTCTGGCCGGTGGGCTTGGTGCGGCCGCCACGCTGGGTGCGGCGCTGGTGGCGGCGGCCACGCTGGCGGTAGGGGCGCACGCCGGGCCCGCCGGGCACGCTGGTCTTCCGGGCCTGGCGATGGCCGCGTTCGCCACTGTCGCCGGCCTGGCGCCCTGCGCCCTGCTGCCCTCCGCCCTCGCAAGGGTGGCCGAGGCCAGGGCGGCGGCCTGCCGCCTGCTCGACCTGCGCGATGTCGTGCCGGCGGTACCGGCCCAAGGCCACCGCGTCGAAGTGGGCGGCGCGCCTGGGGGCGCTCCGGCGGCCGAACTGCGCTGTGCCCACGTCGGCCCCCCCGGAGTGGCCGGCCCGCAAGGGCGTGGTGCTCAGGGGCACGCAGGTACGCCGGCTGGGTACGCCAAACCGGTCGACACCGGCGCCGGCGGGCTGGGGCCCACGAGCGGGGCGGGCGGCGCCGGCGGCGTGCCGTGCATCCTCTGCGGGGTCTCCCTGGCCCTGGCGCCGGGCAGCCGGACGGCCCTCACCGGGCCGAACGGAGCAGGCAAGACGACGGTTGTGCTGTCGCTGCTCCACTTCGTGGGCTGTCACCGAGGCGGGGCGTACCTGGAGGGATCGGACGTCTCCGAGCTCGACCGGGCCGGTATCGCACGACTGGCGGCGTGGGCGCCCGAGCACACGCACGTATTCGCCGCCGACCTGGCCGCCAACCTCAGGCTGGGTTGCCAGCAGGCGGCCGATGGCGAGCTGTGGGGCGCCCTGGAGGCAGTCGGGCTGGAGTCATGGGCTCGGGGCCTGCCTGACGGGCTGGCAACGCGGCTCGGGGCCGGTGGCCGCCCGGTCAGCAGCGGGGAGGCCCAGCGCCTGGGCGCCGCCAGGGCCCTGGTCTCGAGAGCCCCGGTGCTCCTCCTGGACGAGCCGACCGCCCACCTCGACCCGCGCTCGGCAGCCCGCATGCTCCACGGGTTGGCGGGAGCGGCCGGGGACCGGACTGTCCTGGTCGTCAGCCACGACGACACCGCTGTCGAATGGGCGCAGCAGGTGGTCGTCCTGGACCGGGGCCGGGTCGTCGAGCCGGTGCCGGGTTAGCTATAGCGGCCGGCGACGAAGCCGGGCCGGCTACCAGCGCCATGATCCGCGTTGCGGGCAGGGGCAGTGCGACGCCGTAGCGGCCGGCGTCGTCCATCAGCGCCGCCATCATGGCCCCGAAGGCGTCGGGCCAGTTGCCGGCGCTCAGATGGGCGCGGCCGTGGGCGTCACCAAACCCGTTGCAGGTTGCCCTGTGGGCCAGGGCGACCACGGCGCCCAGTTGCCGGCGGACGCCGGCACGCTCGGCGCCCTGCTCCCGGTAGCGCGTCCCGTACACCGGGGCTCCCGGGATCCTCGAAAGCACCAGGTGCTCGCCAGGCTGGCGGCCCAGGTCGGCCGCCGGCTCACTTCGCCGGGCCGAGCGTTCGGGCCAGAGCAGCAAGGAGCCCGTCGACGGTGTGCTCGGCGGCCTGCGCCGCCACCTCGAGGCCTGCTTGGGTGGCGGCGCGGGCTGTGGTGGGGCCGATGCAGGCGACCAGCCCGGGTACCGGTGTCCCCAAGGCCCCGGCCTGGCGGACGTAACTGCGCACGGCCGTGGGCGAGGCGAACAGGATGGCGTCGGCTCGGCCGGCGGCGCCGAGGACGTCTGCGTCCAGGTCGACCTCCACCGTGCGGTAGGCGTCCACCGCCTCGACGGTCCAGCCTCTGGCCGCCAGGCCCTCTCGCAGCCGGGGGTGAGCCCCGCTGGCCTGGGGCAGGAGCACCAGTGGCCGGTCAGGCCCAACGGCGGCGTCAGGGGGCTCAGCCAAGGTCGGGAAGCACTCGACGAGGCCCTCGGCGCTGTGGTCGGCCGGCACGAGGTCGGCGACGACGCCCCGGTTGGCGAGGGCAGCGGCCGTAGCCGGGCCGACGGCGGCCACGGCGGTCCGCCCGAGCCAGCGCACGTCCGCCAGGGCGCCGAAGAAGCGCTCCACCGCATTAGCGGAGGCGAACACCACCCAGGCGTACCCGGGCGTCCCCCGGCCGGCGGCCCCCGGGCGCGGGCGCAGGGCGTCCACGGCCGCCTGGAGGGCGCGGCCGCCGTCCGGCGGTGCCACCTGCTCGATGGCGGCCACTTCCATGGGCCGGGCGCCCATCTCCCGCAGGCGCGAGGCCAGCTCACTGCTCTGGTGCCTGGCCCGGGTGACGACGACCGTACGACCGGCCAGAGGCCCGCCGCGGTACCAGGACAGCTCCAGGGCGGCCACATCGCCGATGACCATCGTGACCGGTGCATCGATGGGGACCGAGCCGAGCCGGCCGAGCGTGGTACGGACATCGACCTGGTACGGCTCGGTGCCCCACTGCACGGCCATGACGGGCGTGGACGCCGGCATCCCGCCGGCCATCAGGCGCTCTGCGATACGGGCCCGGTGGGCAGCGCCCATGAGCACGACGATTGTCCCGCCCGTGGCGGCCAGCGCCTCCCAGTCGGTCCCCCCATCAGCCCTGGTCCTCTCGACCGAGCGGGTGTGGCCGGCGGCGACGGTGAAGGAGGTGACCACCCCCCGGTGCGTAACCGGCACGCCGGCGTAGGCGGGCGCAGCCACGGCGGATGTGACCCCGGGCACCACCTCGTAGGCGATCCCGGCTGCCTCCAGGGCCAGGGCCTCCTCGCCTCCGCGGCCGAAGACGAAGGGGTCGCCTCCTTTGAGCCTGACGACCCGCTGGCCTGCTTGCGCCCGCCGCACCAGCAGCTCGTTTATGGCCTCCTGGTCGCCGCGGTCGTCGGGCTGCTTGCCCACGTCGACGCGCTCGGCCCCGGGCGGGGCCAGACCGAGCAGGCTGGGGTCGCTGAGGCGGTCGTGGACGACGACGTCGGCACGGGCCAGCAGCTCGGCACCCCTGACCGTGAGCAGGCCGGGGTCACCCGGCCCCGCACCCACCAGCGCAACCCGGCCGGTGCCGGTCACCGGGTGCCGCCGCCCAGCCCGTCGAGCAGCCGGCGCCCTCCGCCTTCGAGGACTGCCACGGCCACCTCCCGCCCGATGTCGGCTGCCGCCGCGACAGGGCCGGCGGCTGCACGCCGGACCACGGTTGTGCCGTCCGGGCTGGCCAGCAGGCCCCTCATTGTGAGCGCACCGCCGGCGGTGGCGGTGGCAGCACCGGCCACGGGCAGGTCGCAGGCCCCGCCTATGGTGGCCAGGAAGCTCCGCTCGGCTGTGACGGTGCTGCGGGCGCCGGGGTCGTCCAGCGAGCGCAGCAGGGCCACGACGGCCTCGTCGCTCTGGCGGCACTCGACGGCGATGGCGCCCTGGGCCACCTGGGGGAGCATGACGTCCTCGGACAGCACCTCGGCCGGCTCGGGGTGCAGGTCGAGGCGCTGCAAGGCAGCCATGGCCACCACGATGGCACCTCCGGCCGGCGCCCGGTCGAGCCGGGTCGCGATGTTGCCGCGCAGGCTCTGGAACTGCAGGTCGGGCCGCAGGGCAGCCAGCTGTGCCCGACGGCGCTGGCTACCGGTGGCCACGGTGGCGCCCGGCCCCAGGTCGGACAGCCTGGAGCCCACCAGGACATCGCGGCGGTCGGCGCGTTCGGGGACCGAAGCCAGCACGAGCCCCGGCGACGTGACCGGCTGGAGATCCTTGGCCGAGTGGACGGCGGCGTCCGCCCGGCCGTCGAGGACAGCTGCCTGGACCTCGGCTACGAAGACGCCCCGGCCCCCCATCTCCCAGACCGGTACGTCTGTGCGCCTGTCGCCCGAGGTGGTGACGGTCACCAGTTCGATCTCCCAACGGGGGTCCGCAGAGCGCACGATGCCGGCGACGCGCCGCGCCTGCCAGAGGGCCAGCTCGCTCGAGCGGGTGGCCAGCCGCAGGCGCACTAGGGTTCGATGCGGAACAGCTCCCGCAGGGCCTCGGCCAGCACTTCTCCCTTTGACGTGCCTGCCGCCGCCTTGAGGTTGACGGTGGGTTCGTGCAGGAGCTTGGCGACCAGGCGGCGCGCCATGGCGTCGACGGCCTCGTAGGCCTCCTCGCTCAGCTCCAACCGTTGGGCGAGGCGGTCCAGCTCCCTTTGCCTCAGCTGCTCGGAACGCTCGTGGAGGGCTGCCACCAGCGGGGCGACGGCCCGCTCTGCCACCGTCGTGAGGTAGCGGTCCAGCTCCTCGGCCACGATGCGCTCGACGGCCGGCACCTCGGCGCGCCTCTCGTCCATACGCGCCGCCACGAACTTGGATATGCCGTCCATGTCGACGAGGGTGACGCCTGGCGCCCTGCCCACCACCGGGTCGATCTTGCGGGGCACCGAGAGGTCCACCACGAACAGGGGGCGGCCGCGGCGCGCCGGCAAGGTGTTGGTAAGGATCTCGGTACTGAGCACGGTGTCGTCGCCGGCCGTGGCACACAGCACGATGTCGGTGCCGGTGACCGCCGCCGGCACCTCGGACCAGGCGATGGCCCGGCCTCCTATCTCGGCTGCCAGGTGCTCCGCCCGGGCCCGGGTCCGGTTGGCGACCGTGACCGTGCCGGGCCCACCGGCGCCCGCCAGGGCGCGCGCCGCCACCTCTCCGACCTCGCCCGCCCCCAGGACGAGAGCCTGCCTGCCGGCCAGGCCCCCAAGAGCGTCGGCAGCCATCTGGACGGCGGCGTGAGACAGGGACGTGGTGCCCCGGGAGATGGTCGTCTCGGTCCGGGCCCGCTTGCCCACGACCAGGGCGTGGCGGAAGGCGGCGCCGAGCACGGGGCCCACCGTCGCCTCGCGGCGCGCCGTCTCGGCCGCCGAGCGTACCTGCCCCAGGATCTCCGGCTCACCCAGCGACGCCGAGTCGAGGCCGGCCGACACGTGGAAGAGGTGGTTGACGGCCGCGTCGTCGAAGTAGCTGTAGACGTGGTCGGAGAAGTCCTCGGGGGCCTTGCCGCTCCAGGCGGCCAGGAAGTCCCTGATGTCGCCCATCGCCCCGTGGAACCGGCTGACGACGGCATATATCTCCGTACGCATGCAGGTGGAGAGGAGGACGACTTCCTGCAGGTGAGAGCGGCCCGACAGGTCGGCAAGGGCCTTGGTGACCTCGCCTGGGCCGATGATGAGAGGCTCGAGCGCGTCCAGTGGGAGCGTCCGGTGATTTACCCCGACAATTGCGACAGACACGCCTCCAGGCGCTCCTTTGCTTCTGTTCGCCGTCCTTGCCTGATCAGGTCGAGCATGTCCCAACTGACCCCTGGGCGCCAGTCGACGTCCTCGGTGCT
>JAKACE010000127.1 GCA_021821705.1 Actinomycetes bacterium
AAGGTCATGCCGCTGGCCCCGGCGTTGAACGTGGCGACATTGCCCGAGTTGACGGTGGCCGTGGCGACGTTGGCCACGTTGACGGCAAACGTCGACCCCACAGCCAGGCCGGCAGCGGAGATGCTGCCGATGCCGCTGCCCGAGCCGCTCAGCGTGCTGTTGACCAGGCCCAGGTTGGCCAGGTTGATGGCGGTGACCGAGAACGAGACCTGGCTGTAATTGGTGTTGTCGGCGCCGACCTGGAAGGTGTAGCCGACGGTCGAGGCGGTCCCGTTGACGAGCAGTTGGTTGTTGCCGTAGACGGTGGTCTGGGCAATGTTGACGAGTGAGTGCAGCGACTGCGAGACCTCGGCCTGGGCCGCCTGCTGGGCGGTGGCGTCGGTGGCGCTGGTGTTGGCTGACTCGACGGCCAGGGTGTTGATGCGCTGCAGGATGGCGCCGACCTCGTTCAGTGCGCCGTCCGCCGTCTGCACGACGTTGATGGCGCTCTGGGTGTTGGCTTGAGCCTGCTGGAAGCCACCGATCTGGGCCTGGAGGTGCTGGCTGATGACCAGACCGGACGCGTTGTCGGCAGCCTTGTTGATCTGGTAGCCCGAGGACAGCTTCTGCAGGCTGTTCTGCATGTTCGCCTCGTTGATCGACAGATTGTTCGAGGCGTCCTGCGCCATCACGTTGCTTACGATGTCTAGACCCACTGTTCCTCCATGAGGTTAGAGAGCGCCCGTCCGTGAGCGCCCCGTTGTCCGGGCCCGCAGTGCTGCGGACCTGCTAACGATCGGCACCGCTCGTTGCCACCTGAGGTACCAGGACGGCGTGCCCCGGGTTTGCGCGTTCTTCGGGCGCCGTCTCCTTCAGGTCGGGGGCCCTCAGCTTGAGCCTTGCGGCGGAGACGCGGGCCTCCCGCTCCTCCGGGGAGCCGATGGGCCCGGCCCCCGGTGCGCCGGGAGCCGATGCTGCGGCCATGAAGCGCTCGACCAGAGGCGGGTCGAGGAGGGCCACTTCGGCGACGACGGCTTCGATCTGTGCCAGGTGCAGCCCTGGGGCCAGGGCCAGGGCCAGGGGCTCACCCCTGGGGTCCCCAAAAGCTGCATGGGCGGTCAGGGCGGCCCGGATGCGGGCCCCGACCTCGAGGACTTCCAGGCCTGCCTGCGCCACGAGAGGGCAGGGCTCGGTCATCCCGATGGCCCGGAGGCGTGCGGACCACTCGAGCGCACGGTCCGTCGCGGCGTAGGGGGCGAAGCGGATAGCGGCCGCCAGGATCTGCGGGCGGGGACCGAACCGGCGGAACAAAGCCTCGGCCATGGGGTCGGCAACCACCGGTGGGACCAGGATCAACGCCGCTGCCAGGCGTTCGAGGCGGCTCTCGGGCAGGACGGCAAGCAGGTCCTCGGGCGCTCGTCCCGAAGCCGCGAGGACCTTCAGGGCAGCGCTCAGGTTCGACACCTCGGGAGCATCCTCCACCAGGGCGACCAGCTCGTCGGCGGCCTCGGTCACCCGGCCTATGTCCCAGTAGGTGCCCGCTTTTTCGGCTCGCAGAAGTGACATGGGGAAGGCGAAGCCGTCCTCGTTGGCCAGCTCGGTCACCCGGTCGTACATTGCTGCGGCCTCGATGTTGCGCCCGAGCCGGCGCAGTGCCATGCCTTGGAGGTAGGACGCGAGGTCCGTGGTGCTGGACTGGTCCGCGAGACGTTTGGCAAGCTCGAGGCTCTTCTCGCTCTGACCGGCCTGCAGGGCGTTCTGGGCGCCGAACATCAGGCAAGCCCGGAGCGTGGCCCCGGGTGCGGCTATCGCCACGGCTCGGTCCAGGTAAGCCTGCGCCTCCTCGCAGCGGCCCAGCGCGGCGAGGGCACGGCCCATGTTGAGCTCAGCGACGCCTTCCTGGCCCCGCATCCCCGTGTCCCGCCCCAGCGCCGCCTCTGCGAGCCGCAGGTTCCGGACCAACTTGTCCCGGCCCACCACCATGTCGTTGCGATAGCCGACATGGTCCAGGTGCGCGCCCTTGAGGGGGACGACCTGCACCGTGCCGTCGAGGCCCTGGTCGAGGTCGATCTGCTCGTGGATCGACCCGTACCACCGGCAGCGGCTCCTGCGGAAGATGCGGAGGGCCCGGTGGACGTTGACGTTGACGTCACCTGGGTCATCGCCCAGGTTGAATATCTCCACGGCGAGGGCGTCCGTGGTGGTGGCGGTCGCGAGCACCGCCCTCAACTGGGGGATGTTGGGGCATACGAAGCGTTCGTCGGCATCTATCCACAAGGCCCATTCGCCGCGGCATTCCCGCAGGGACGCGTTGCGCGCCCGGGCAAAGTCGTCGTCCCAGTAGCCTGCGATCACCCTTGCGCCTGCCCGCTCACAGATCGCCACCGTGCCGTCAGTGGACCCGGTGTCGTAGACGACCACCTCGTCCACCAGTTGGTGCAGGGAAGCAAAGCAGTCCGGGAGGGTGTCCTGCTCGTTCTTCACGATCATGCATGCCGAGAGCAGTGGCCCATTGCCCCCGGTCGAGGTGGCTGCCCGTCCCGTCCGCGCGGCGCCCTGCGTGACGGCAAGGTCGAGTGCCCTCGAGGTCCTGGACTGGGAGGGCCCGTGAGACTGAAGAGTGTACTTCAAAGAACTGCTCCTTCTGTGGCCCAGCGCGTCATGAACGAGGGTACGAGAGCCATATCTGCGTCCCGGAAGAGGTTGAGGGGAGGATATTGAGTGTCGGCCCAGAGGTCGAAGCCGCATGCCGCGGCTCGCAACGAGAAGTGCCGCTCCTCGCTCCAGTAGCTGAGGTTGGGGAGGGGGGAGAACGAGACCCCCGCCCGTACGGCGCGGGCTGACACCAGGGTGCAACCCGAGACCCCGCCGACCTGGTACGTGCCGGGAGTGCGGAGACGCTCGAGGAACTCCACTGCGGCGTTGCGCTTGTCCTCGTCCGAAGCTTGGCTGAGAGAGCGAGGGTGGAAGCTGTACTCATCGCACACCCAGACGTTGGGGAGTGCTCGGTCGCCGAGGCGCCACTCGGTCCAGTAGACCCCCGCGACGATGTCGCGGCCCAGTGACTGCAGGTGGGCGGGGAGCGGCGGGGGGAGCAGGATGCCGTCGTCGACGAGGAGGACGTGGCTCGCACCGTGGTCCACGGCGTAGCGGAGAAGGTTGTCGTTGTCGTTGGTACCGTGCGACCGCCCGATGACCGTGGCACCGGTTCCCTCGGCGAACGCCGTGAGCAGAGCGGTACGCCGCTGGTCCGCGCCCGGTTCGAGCAGGACGACCGCTGTTCCGGGGCCCTGCAGCTGCTGCAACGCGGTGAGGAACACGCTCAGCACCGGTGCTGCGCGTTTGACGACTGCCGCGACGACCAGCTGGTCGGTGCTCACGCTGGGCTTGCCTGCAACAGCGGGACGAGGCTGGCCGGGAAGTACTCGCATGACGGCAACAGAGGTCGGCCGCTGAGGTCCAGGCCCTGTTGCACGATCTGGCGCTGGTACTCGGCGCTGTGGCGTTCGGGTGTGTCCTGCTCGACGTGGGACGATGCCGACAGCTTCATGTCCAGGTCGGCCCCCTTGCCGAAGTAGGAGAAGTGCCAGCCGGTGCTGTGCAGGACCGGGTAGGGCGAGTGCCGGATGTCGTGCAGCGTCCGGCCCTGCGGCACCTGTCCGTAGCGGAACGCCTTGGCGTGGCCCCAGGGGCGGGGGTCCTGCCAGCGGACGTTGTACCAGTAATGGGCCATGAGGAGGATCACGGGCGAAGTCGTGGTTGCTTCGAGGACCGCATCGACCCGGTCGGAGCGCACGATCTCGTCCAGGTCCGTGAGCAGGACCAGGTCGTTGCCCTGCGCCCCGAGGTCCCTCAGGATGTTGTAGCCGATATTGCGCTGGTAGCGTTCACGTGCCCACGTGGCGGGGGCAGCCAGCTCCCATGGCCAGGGCTCACGGTCCGGCTCGAGAGCAAGTGCGCTGTCGTCGTCGGGCAGGTCCACGACACAGTGGTCGAGCTGGGCCGACCACTTGGCATAGCGCTGGTGGTGCTCCTGGAAGTGGAGGGGTTTCGGGTCTCCCCGGAAGGTACGGGCCGCCTCGACGATGACGAAGTGGTCGACGGAGCGGGCCATCTCCGACAAGCGGGCCTCGAGCATGTCGAGCTCGTTGAAAAAGGACGTGAGGCTCCAGACGTCGGGCAGGCGGTCGAGGTCCGCGAGCGCAGCGGGCGACAGGAGGCCGGCGACTCTCGCCTTCTGTGCCGGGTCGAGTCCGGGGACGAGGCACCTGATGACCGCTCTCGCCCTGCGGTCACGGTCGAGGTCCCAGGCGGTTGCCGCTGCCGCTGCCCGTTGCTCCAGGGGGAGGGCGCCGTCCTGGGCATTGGCGATGAGGGGGCAGTCCGACCACAGGCCGGCCGAGCGGAGACGTTCCGACCACCTGCTCTGAGCTTCGAGCGGCCAGCGGGTAGCCAACCGGGCCGCTTCGCGGAGAAGGGCGAACGTAGGTGCCCGGTCCCACAGCGCATCGTAGGAGAGAGCCTGCGCTCCGACCTCGGAGGGTAACGGGTCGGTCAGTACCGGGGGCTGGGGTTCGGCCAAGGCGACCGACCCTGCCGGAGGATTATCCGCGGGCACGCTCTTGGCCTCCGGTGCGAAGAGCTGTGGTGTGCCCCCGGGGCGGGAGGGGAGGCACACCTGCCCCTGGGGGACTGGCGCCGGTGATCCGTCCGCTTGGGATGACCATGGTGTGCTACTCGGCTACGGAGTACGAAATCTGAGAGGAAGAACCGGTAGCCCGTGGCCCTAGCGGGACAGGGCCAGGCTCGCCCGGACGGCCGGCGCGAGGTAGCTGGTCACGTCCCTGGCGGCGATGACACGGTGACCGCGCTCCTCCAAGGCGGCGCGGGCGGTGCCGTCGGCCACGAGCCTGGCACACGTGGCCGCGAGTTGCGCGTAGTCCGCCAGAGCGACTGCTTCGAGGAGGTCGGGGTCGATGTCGGTGCCTGCGTGGCATTCCGCGACCACGGCCTTGTGATTGGCCAGGAGGTAGCTGACACGTACGAGCTCGAAGATGCTCGTGGCGTAGTAGTGGAGGTTCAGGACCACTTTTGAGCGGGCGATGAGAGCGTCGCGCTCTTTGCCGTAGACGCCGAAGACAGCTTCGGCCCGGAGCCCGAGGGAGCGGAGCTGGTCGATCACGGCGGAGCGGCGCGGGTTCATCGAGCCGTAGAAAAGGACATCGATGTCCTGCTCCACATTGTCGGGGATGCGGGTCAGTTCCGGCACGTACCCGACGGGGACGTGGATGACGCGCGCGCCCATGTTCTGCAGGGCAGCAACGTTGCGGTGGCTGTAATCCCAGACGGTACAGCGTTGCAGGAGGCCCAGGTACGTCCCGGAGCACCAGGTGTTGTCCCGGCCGATCTGCTCCAGGTTGTAGATGATGACGCTGTCGGGAAGGCGCTGGGCCTCCTCGGGTGTGAGCAGGTTGGCACCGAAGATCACAGCCGGGGGCCCCGGGTGCACGAGCCTGTTGACAGCGAGGGTGACATCGAAGCCGGTGCGGGTGAGCCCGTACGCGACGGTCTCGGCGACCTCGTTGAACGCGGCCGCATGTGCGTAGCCATCAGGGCTGATGAGGACCACCTGGAAGGCGCCGGGGCCGTCGCCACCGGTTGGGAGCGGTCCTGGTGGCGGTGTGGCACCCGGGGTGGGGGCAGCGTGTGCAGTCGGTACGGGAGGTGCAGCCCAGGATGGGGCGGTTGCTTGGCTCAAGGGTGCCTCCTCGGGCAGCTCGCGTCGCGCCTGGTGGCGCGCAGGCAGCGACCGGCCGTGACGTGGCCGCGGGTGGCGTGGCGTGCCCCGTACGGCTGACCAGCGGGGGCCACGGTCTCAGGCCAGGGCGGCCTCTGGCTGGCGGGCCAGGGCGGCCAGCGAGCCCGCCTCGGGGGAGAGCCGGCGCCGGTAGTCGTCGTGGGCAGCCACGGCTGCGTAGTAGGAGCAGCG
>JAKACE010000128.1 GCA_021821705.1 Actinomycetes bacterium
ACGAGGGAGCAATTGTCAATAGTTGTGGATGAGATTTCTGCCTAGGCGGCGACGGGCCCGGATTCGGGCACAGCGGGCTCAGTCTCTGGCCGCCTCCCTTCGTGTAGTTTGCCGTCGATGAAGGTCGCACCCGCCCGGACCAATGGGACGAGCTCGGGCGCGGAGATGTTGTGCCAACGAGCTTGGGCCGCATCGAGCAGCTTGTAGGCCATGGCCAGAGCGGCCTTGCGTGAGCCGGCACCACGGGTGACCCTGGTCCTCAGCCTTACAGTTGAAAATGTGGACTCGATCGGGTTAGTAGTTCGTAAATGTACCCAATGTTCCTTAGGGAAATCGTAGAAGGCAAGCAACCGCTCGAGGTCGTCCATGATCTTGGCCGTGGCTTTGGGAAAGCCGTTGAAGGCGTCGGCAAAGGCCTTCGCGGCGGTCAGGGCATCGGCCCGGTCAGGTGCGTTGTAGATGGCCTGGAGCGCGGGTTTAGCCTGAGGGTGAAGGCGTTTTGGCAAAGCGTCGAGGCAGTTCGCCGTCTTGTGGACCCAACACCTCTGTTCTTTGGTGGCGGGGAACACGTCCCTTATTGCCGCCCAGAAGCCGAGCGCCCCGTCGCCCACCGCCAGCACCGGGCCAGCCAGGCCCCGATCGCGTAGCGAGCGCAGGAGGGCGGCCCAGGACTCCTTGGACTCCCGGTAGCCGTCGGCCAGGGCCACCAGCTCCTTGGAGCCATCGGGGCGCACCCCGACGATCACCAGGCAGCAGAGGCGGTCCTCTTCCAGGCGCACGTTGAAGTGCACCCCGTCTACCCACCAGTACACGTAGTCGACCCCCGAGAGGTCCCGGGCGGCCCAGTCGTGGTGCTCGGCCTGCCAGGACTCGGTGAGCCGTTGGACGGTAGAGGCGGAAAGGCCCGCTGAGCTGCCGAAGAACTCAGCCAGGGCCGGGGCGAAGTCGCCCGTGGACAGGCCGCGTAGGTACATGACGGGCAGGACCTCGGTCACCTTGGGGGACTTGCGCATGTAGGCAGGCAGGATGACCGAGCGGTAGTGCTCGCCCTCTCGGCGGTCGTCGACCCGGGGCGCCTTCACCTCCACCATCCCCGCACCGGTCATAACCTCTCGCCCCTGGGCGTAGCCGTTGGCCACCACCAGGCGGTGGCCAGCCTCGTCGACCAGGTCGCTATGGGCGTCCAGGTAGGCCCGGCGTTCGGCCAGCAGGGCGCTGGCCAGCATCTGGCGGGCGGCCAGGCGGCACAGCTCGTCTAGGTCGATCGTGCTGGGTTGAGCTTCCGCGCGTGCGGGTGTTTCTTGGACTAGTTTCAACATTGGCGTACTCCTCCCCGCCGGCAGCAACCGGCAGGCTCGTTGGTTGGTCAACTTGGAGGGTACGTCACGGCCTTGAGCAGGTCGAGCATCCACAACTTCTGGTTATAACTCGCTCCATTGTACGATCTCGTTTAATGGGGACCCGCCAGTGGGGCAAGGCACGCCGAACCGGCGATCCCGCGCCCTCGGACAAGGCTAGGTTCGTTGACCAACGTCTGAGCGCAGAATGACGGCGGCCGCAGTCGACTCCTGGGTCCGCGGCGTGCGCCCAACGGCGATCTTCAGCCATGCCGCTGCCAGGGGGAACGTCGCTATGCCAGGTACCTCAAGCCTGGGGCTGTCGCACCTTGGGGCACGAGCAACGGCTCCGCCAACGGCGGCCGGCCGAGGGCGGTCGCCGTCCCAGGGTGGCGAGCGTTGCCACGTCCAGCTCTCTGCCTGGGTGCAGTCCTAGGCCCCTGTTGACCCACGGCAATCCCAAGTCGTAGGCCGCGTGGTGCGAGGGGCACGCGCCGAGGCCGCTGGCGACGTCCGGACGGTCACGATCGTCCGAGCCCCGCCAGAGCGGGCCCCGGGCGCTGCGCTCGGCTGCCGGCTGCCAAGAACGAAAACCCAGCCTGCCGCTACATGGCAGCAGCTGAGAAGGTGCAGTCGGGGCGGGTGCGAACTATCGCGGCGGAGCGGCCAACGCGTGTGCAATGAGCGGCGCGACAGGCACCTTTCGCTCCATGACCCACAACGTGATGGACGGGACCGCCCAGTCCAGCCCGGCACAAGCCACGGTCGCCTCGACGATCAGCGCCTATGCGCCCGTCGGGCACGAACTGGAGGCTTGGGGTGCAGTCGGCCCCGAGGTGCGCCGCTGGGTGACGGCAGCTGCGCCCGGGCACCGCCGTCGGGCCCTGCAGCTTCTTTATGCGGGGGCTCACCTGGCCTCGTGGTGCGTGGGCCAGGGCATCGCGGTGCAAGCCTCGACCTGTCTACGTGACGCCACCATCGAGCGCTTCTGTGCCGTGGCCGAGGCGGACGGGCGCTACTCGTCGACCACCCGGGCGACGGTCCGGGCCCGCCTTCGCTACCTGGCCGCTGCCAACGCGGTGCCGGGCAACCGCCCCGCCCCGCCGCGCCTGGCCCGGGGGCAGGTGCGGCCGCCCTACGACGCCGATGAGGTGCGCAGCTACCTGCTACTTGCCGACAGCCAGGGCAGTGCCGAGCGTCGTCGCAGGCTGCGCGCCTTGTTGTTGCTCGGCCTGGGCGCCGGGTGCGGGCCCCAGGACCTGCGCCAGTTGAGGGGGACCGACGTCGTCGACAGCTCGGGCGTGTGGGTGCTGGTCGGGGGGCCCCGCCCGCGGCGGGTCCCGGTGCTGGACGCCTATGCCGAGGCCCTGTTGGCGCTGGCCGCCGAGACGGGGGGCCGGCTCATGGTGGGCGGCTGGAAGCCCGACCGGCGCAGTGTCACCACCGTGGTGCTGCACCGGGTCGAGGGCGGTGCCGACCTTGCCCCCATCGAGCCGGGGCGCCTGCGGTCCACCTGGCTCACCACCCACCTCCGCAACGGGGCCCGCCTGGACGTGGTGATGGCAGCGGCCGGGCTGCGGACGCCGACCAGCATCGTCGAGCTGGCCCGGTACCTCGGACCGGTGCCGGCCGAGGAGGCAGAGCGGTGCCTGCGGGGCCGGCCCAGTGTGCCGGCGGCCCAGAGGGCGCGAGGCTAGCGCCGTGGCCGGCCGTGCCACAGCGCGACAGCCAGCCCAACGGCCCTCCCGCCTCGAGGACGGCCTTCGAGAGGACTTCTACGACGCCTTGGCCGTGGTCGAACGCTCAGGGGTGGCGGCGCTCGCCGACTCGCTCACCGTCACCCGGGCCCGGAGCGGCAAGCCCCTGGGCGCGCCCGTCCGCTTCGACAACCGGGCCCTTCTCGTCTGCATGCTCACGAGCGCCCTGTACCGGCGCAGCACGGAGCTGGCCACCGTGTACGAGCTGGTCGAGCGGTTCCCCGACGACCTGCTGGCCGAGATCGGGCTCGAGCGGGGCACCGACGCTCACGCGCTGAGCATGGCCCAGCTCGGGCACCGCTGGAACCGCCTGGCCGAGGCGATGAACCCCTCGCCTGTGCGCGAGGGGAGGCGCTTGGCGAAGGACCAGGACGGCAGGGCCACCGCCGCCCCGAAACCGGCGGTGGCCGACCCCAAGTGCCTGGGCCCCGGCGGGCTGAACGGAGCCGGCCCGGTCGGGCCGCTGCGCCGGCCCCGTCGGCCCTCGACGAGGGGACTGGGACGCGAACTGGCCGAGGGCCAGGCAGCACAACGTGCCCGGTTGCTGGCCGGCTTCGTGGACCGCCTGCTCCAAGCCTGCGTCCCCGCAGCTGTCTCCTACCGGGCGGTGGCGGTGGACTGGACCGACGCCCCGACAGCCGCGCGCAGCTACAGTTCCCGTTCCACCTCGGCCGACCCCGACGCCGCCTGGGGGCACCGCCGCCCCAAGGCCAGCATCGCCGGCGCCCGCGCCAGGCGTGCGGCCAAGGCGACCGGCAGGGCGGACGGCGCCACCAGGAAGGCCCGGCTCGACCCCAGGTTGTCCGACCTGGCTCCCGACGGGACCGAGCTCGACAAGTCGGAGCGCTACTACGGCTACCTCGCGCACTTCGCCGTTGGCGTGGGCGACGTCGACGGCCCGGTGGTGCCCGAACTGGCCCTGTCCATGCGCCTGGCCCCGGCCAACGACATGGCCGGGGTGGCGCCGGCGCTCATAGACATGCTGGGCTCGGTGCTGGAGGGCGGGGCCCCCCTCTGTGAGGTGATCGTTGACCGGGGTTACTCGTCGCGTGCCCTCGGCTCTGTGCACGTGCCCATGGCCGAGCGGGGCCTGTTCCTCACCTTCGACTACACCCAGCGCCAGTACGGCCGGCACGGCACGTACCTGGACGCGCCGCTGATCGGGGGTCGCCCGCACTGCCCGTTCACCCCCGAGAGCGACGTCCGCCTGCCGGGCCTCGGGTCGTCGCGAGCCGACTGGGCTGCCTACTGGCGCCGGCGCGACGCTCTCGACCACTTCGCCTTCCGGCCCCTGGGCCGCCCGGTGCCCGAGCTCTACCAGCGCTTCCAGTGCCCGGCCAAGGCCGGGCGTGCCCGCTGCCCCTTCGTCCCCGCATCGCTCAGCCTGGCTCACCGCGCCGAGGTCCCCGACGTCGGGGTGCTCATGGCTGACGGCCAGGAGCGGCTGCGCTGTTGCGGGCGCAGCTTTGTGGCCCGCATGGAGGTCGGCCTCGGCTGGCGCCAGCTCCACCCGCACGGGAGCCGGGCCTGGGTGCGCTCCTACGACCGCCGCTCGGCCGCTGAGCGCTTCAACTCGTCCATCAAGCTCGAACAGCAGGTCGACGCCATGGACATAAGGGTGCTCGGGCTGGCGAAGCGCTCCCTCATGATCGGCTTCGCCGCGGTGGCGACCAACATCCGCCATGTCCGCAACTGGGGACGCCGACCGGGTTCGTGAGGTCTTCCGGTTACGCGCTGGCGGCCTCAGCCAGCGCGCCATCGAGGCCCGTACGGGCATCAGGTACTCGTCGACGGTGTACAGCATCTTGAAGTCCCGCGTGTACCTGGGCGAGGTACCCCACAACGGCCAGTGGTACCCAGGACGGCATGAACCGCTGGTCACGCCAGAGGAGCTCGCGGCCGCCAGCGGTGGCATCGCTCCGGGAAGACGCCGAGGCCGGGACCTGCTTTCCGGTCGCGTGTGCTGCGGGCTGTGCGGGCGCCTGATGCCTGTCGACCAGAACGGGTAGGGGGGCGCGGCCTGTGCCGCTGCCGGCACCGTGGGCAGGGTTGTGCCCAGCCTGCACGGACGGACTTGGGCCTGGTCAAAGCGGCCATGCTGGGCATGGACCTCGTTGCGTCGGACGAACGGCTCCGGCCCAGCGCGGCGGTGGCCTTGGCGAAGTTGTCCGAGCGTCGTCGCAAGCTCCACTGGACCTGTACTACGAGGACCGGGTCGGCAAAGACGTCTTGCGAGGAGGAGCGTCGTCTGTTGCGCGAGATCGAGGCTGTGCGGTCCCGGGCTGGTGAGGCGGAGCGGGTCGGGACCGAGTGCGCCGAGCTGCTCGAGCGCTTCGAGCAGGTGGTCAAAGTGCTCCAAGAGCTGGACGTGCCCGGTGCCTTGGAGGCCGCCGGGGAAGCCGAGCGTCGGGTCCTGGTGGAGGAGCTGGTCGACATGGTGACGGTCTTCGCGGACCACCTCGAAGTCACGGTCGCCGGCGCTACCCCGCTCAATGTGCTGTACAGCGAGGTTGGCTTGAAGGAGTCGGAGACTGTGCGTGCCGGAGGGGGGCTTGTCCGCCTGCGACACCCTTGGCCGTGCGGGACCTCGCGTTCGAGCCCCATCGAAGTGGTCGAGGGTTTGAGTCTCTCCAGGTGACCTTTGGGGACGGCTTCCAAACCCTCCCCGGACCATCGAAACCCTTTTTGAACAGGGGTTACAGTGATCGTGACGCTCACGGCCGACCGTCGACGCGACCCGCAATCGCTTCGGCAGGCTCATCGGGCGCGGCCCCAGAGGACCGGGGACGGCTTTCACAAACCCGCGCCAAGACAGCTGTCCATACCGCCCCCTCGCCCCCTCCCTCCCTCCCTCTG
>JAKACE010000129.1 GCA_021821705.1 Actinomycetes bacterium
AGAACCGCAGCAGCGGCACCTGCCTGTACAGCGAGGGCGCCGACCGCACCGCCCTCCGGCGCCTCAGCATGGTCGGCGAGCTGCGCCGCGCCATCGAGGACGGTGCGCTCGAGCTCCACTACCAGCGGGTCCACGACGTCGGCACCGGCCGGCTCATCTCCTGCGAGGCGCTGGCACGCTGGGAGCACGAGAAGTTCGGCCGCGTGGGCCCTGACGAGTTCATACCGCTGGCGGAGCGGGCCGGGCTGATAGACCCCCTGACGTGGTGGGCCCTCGACACCGCCCTGTACCAGGTGAAGCACTGGCGCGAGCTGCTGCCCGAGCTCAAGGTGGCCGTCAACCTCTCCGCCCGTAGCCTGTCGAGGCCAAACCTGGTCGACCTGGTGGCCGGGGCCATCGACAGAGCCGGCGTGGGCCCCGACGCCCTGCGCCTCGAACTGACCGAGTCGTCGATGATGGCCCCACGGGGCAACCAGGCCATCCATGCCCTGAGCGAGCTGGGAGTGGCGCTTTCCATCGACGACTTCGGCACCGGCTTCTCCTCCCTTACCCGCCTGCGACGGCTGCCCTTTGCCGAGCTCAAGGTGGACCGCACATTCGTTTCCCAGATGGAGCCGGGCAACGACGACGAGGCCATCGTGCGCTCGGTCATAGAGATCGCCCGAGGCCTCGACAAGGTGGTGACTGCCGAGGGGGTCGAGACCCAGGCCACCCTGGACCAGCTCTATGCCCTCGGGTGCGATGCCGCCCAGGGCTACTACCTGGGCCGGCCCGTGCCGGCCTCTGCTTATGAGGCCCTGCTGCTCGCTCAGCCCTGCCCCGCCGGCGCGTCCGGGGCGGTGCCCGGCGACGGCTCCCAGCGCGGGGAGCGCGTTGCGTCCCCTCGCCCCTGACCGCGCGCCAGGGTAACCCGGCCCCAACCGGCGGCAGTGGCAACCCGGGCGCGGCGTGATCCCGGACCGGGCCCGCAGCGGCGCTCGGGCATGCTCGTCCGCCTACTCGGCCGGAGCGTCGGACAGTCGGGGCCCGGCGGGCTCGTCGAGGGGTGAGGAAGCGGTCCTAAGGCTGGCCTGCCCCAGCCGCCCCTGCTCGTCCCTGAGAGCCGACACGAGGCCCGGGCCGAGCAGGCCCAGCAGGACCAGGGCCACAACACCTGCGAACACGAACGCCACCGGCACGCTCGCCGCCGCCGCCAAGAGGCCGCCGAGCAGCGCACCCAGCGGCGCGGCCACGCCCAGGGCCAGGCGATGGAGGCTGTAGACCCGCCCGTAGAGCTGTTTGGGCGCCAGGCGCTGGCGGGCGCTGGAGGAGCCCACGTTGCGAACGCCCGTAGCCAGCTCGGCCGAGCCGAACACCAGTACCGCCACGGGCCAGGCCCGGACCAGGGCCAGCAGGACGAAGGCGACGCCCGTCACGGCGGCGCCGCCGGCCAGCATGGCCGCTGTGCCCAGTCGTCGCTCCAGCACCGGGCCGACACGGAACCCGACCACACCGAAGGCTGCCGAGAGGGCGAAGAAGACTCCGTACCCGGTCGCCCGCAGGTGGAGCTGGTTGCTCCCGAAGAGCACCAGCAGGGCGAAGACCACGTTCTGGCAGAACGCCATGGCCGTGCCGAGGCTCGTGAGCCGCCAGAGAGCGGGGGTGCTGCGGTAGGCGCGGAAACCGGCGGCGACCTGAGCCGCCCAGCCGGCGCGCTCCTCCGTGGCACCGGGAGCGACGGCACCGGGCTCGGCCGGCCGGGTTCTGAGGTTGCTCCCGAGCACCGCCGCAGCCAGCACGAAGCTGACCGCGTCCAGGCCGAACGGCAGCCTCTGTGCCACCGAGAAGACAAGCCCGCCTACACCGGGGCCGATGAACTGCTCACCGGCCCCGTCCGCCGTCATCAGCCGGCTGTTGCCGTAGGCGAGGTTGGCCTCGGGCACGAGCACGGGCACCATGGCCTGGGCCGCCACCTCGTAGGCGACGTCGGCGCCGGAAACCAGCACGGAAGCGGCGTAGAGAGCTGCGAGCCTGGCCCCTCCCCAGGTCATGTCGGCGACCAGCAGCACCAGGACGAGCCCCGCAAGCAGGAGGCTGGCCACCATCACCCGGGCGCGGTCGTAGCGGTCGGCCACTACGCCGGCGGGGACAGCAACCACTGCCCTGGCAACACGGTTGGCGACGACGACGCCGGCGATGGTGACAGGGTCTCTCGTCAGGGTCAGGGCGAGCAGCGGCAGGGCGACCATGAGCAGGCCGTCCCCACTGGAGGAAACAGCTGTTGCCCACCACAAGCGCCTGAAGCCAGGGCCGAGCACGGCTCGTCGGGCGGCCACGGTCAGCAGGCTAACAAGCACGAGGAGCACCGACCTGTCATGTCCGCCTAACTCGGCAAGCGTACTGAGCAGCCATTACGGGCAAAAGCACCCTCTTGGTACGTAGGCTCACCTTGACGCCCGGACAGGTGTGCATATGAGCTCGGAGGAAAGATGTCGCTGCCAACCAGACCGCTGGGGACCACGGGGATGCAGATCACGAGGGTCGGCTTCGGAGCCTGGGCCATGGGCGGCGGGGGCTGGGCCTTCTCGTGGGGCCCCCAGGACGACGACGAGTCGGTCGCTGCCCTGCGCCACGCCGTCGAGAGCGGTGTCAACTGGGTGGACACGGCCGCCGTTTACGGTCTGGGGCACTCGGAGGAGGTCGTGGCCCGGGCACTGGAGGGCATCCCGGCCGCAGACAGGCCGTACGTTTTCACCAAGTGCGGCCTGCGCTGGGACCCCGCCGACCCCTACCGCCCAGCGCAGCGGGTCGGGGATCCAAAGAGCCTGGCCGAAGAAGTCGAAGCCTCCCTGCGCCGCCTGAAGCTGGACGTCATCGACCTTTACCAGATGCATTGGCCCCCTGACGACGGCGCCAGGACCGAGGACTACTGGGGGGCATTGCTCGAGCTGAAACGACAGGGCAAGATCAGGGCGGCAGGCCTCAGCAACCACAACGTGGCCCAGCTCGATGCGGCGGAAGCCCTCGGCCACGTCGACAGCCTCCAACCCCCCTTCTCGGCCATCAAGCGTTCGGCCGCCCCGGAGATCGCGTGGTGCGATGCTCACGGCACCGGCGTCATCGTCTACAGCCCCATGCAGGCAGGGCTGCTGACGGGCACCTTCACCGAGGAGCGCGCCAGTTCGCTGCACGCCGACGACTGGAGGGCGCGCGACCCCGAGTTCCAGGGCGAGCGCCTCGGGCGCAACCTGGCGCTGGCGGGCGCCCTCCGGCCGGTGGCCAACCGGCTGGGTACGACAGTGCCAGCAGTGGCCATAGCCTGGGTGTTGTCCTGGCAAGGCGTCACGGGTGCCATCGTGGGCGCCCGCAGTCCTGGCCAGGTCGACGGCTGGCTCCCGGCAGCAGACCTGGAGCTCACGGCGGACGACCTTGACGAGATAGAGCGAGCCATCGCCTCGACGAGCGCCGGGCAGGGCCCCACCCGGCCGGGTGCCTAGAGCGCCCTGGGCGAGGCACGACGAGCCGGCGGGGCGCGCCCTGGCACCAGGCTTGGGCGCGCCCAGCTGAAAGGCACACCGTGACGACCACGAGCAACAACACTGCGCCCCCGGGCCGGGCAGGCCACGGCCGCACAACGCAACGCTCCGGTGGCCGCGGCCGCGCCGCCCCGCCGGGCCGTCTGGACCGCCGCCTCGTAGCCGTGATGGCCGTTGCCACCGGCCTGAGCGTGGCGAACAACTACTACGCACAACCCCTGCTGCCCGCCATCGCGCGCTCGCTCGGGACCAGCTCGGCATTGGCCGGGCTGGTGGTCACGGCCGCCCAGGTCGGCTATGCCCTGGGCCTGGTCGCCGTCCTACCGCTGGGCGACCTGGTCGAGCGGCGCCGCCTGGTGGTCCTGCTGTCCCTGTCTACAGCCGCCCTCCTCACCTGGATGGGCCTCTCGCCCACCATCGCCTGGCTGCTGCCCGCGGCGCTGGCAGTGGGCAGCGCCTCGGTGCTGGCCCAGGTGCTCGTGCCGTTCGCGGCCGGGCTGGCGTCCGATGAGGAGCGAGGCCGGGTCGTCGGCATGGTCATGAGCGGCCTGCTGGTCGGCGTGCTGTTGGCCAGGACGGTGGCCGGTTGGTTGGCCGAGACCGGATCCTGGCGGGTCGTCTACTTCGTCGCCGCCGTGGCCATGGTGGCCCAGGCGGCCCTGCTGGGCTGGCGCCTCCCCCGCTGGCACGAGCCGGCCGCCCTCAGTTACCCCCGCTTGGTCGCCTCCATCGTCGGCCTGCTGCGTGAGGAGCCGGTCCTCCGGCTGCGCAGCGCCTTCGGGCTCCTGTCCTTCGCCACCTTCAGCGTGCTGTGGACCTCCCTGGCCTTCCTGCTCGCCCGCAACTACCACTACTCGTCCGGCGTCATCGGCATGTTCGGGTTGGTCGGGGCCGCCGGGGCGGGGGCCGCCAGCCTGGCCGGCCGCCTGGCGGACCGTGGCTGGCAGTGGCGCAACACCGGGGTTGCCACCGTGCTGCTCGTCGGCTCCTGGGCTGCCTTGTGGGCAGGCGGGCACTCGTTGGTGGCCCTGGTAGCGGGTTTGCTGGTGTTCGATTTCGCCGCCCAGGGCCTGCACATAACCAACCAGTCCGAGATCTACCGCCTGAGGCCCGAGGCCAGGAGCCGGCTGACGGCGGCCTACATGTTCCTCTACTTCGTCGGCGGCGCCGGTGGGTCGTTGCTCTCGGCCGCGCTCTACAGCACCATGGGCTGGGACGGTGCCTGCCTCGCCGGCGTCGCTCTGGCGTCGGTGGCTCTGGCGGTGTGGGTGGCGACCTCGCTGTTCAGCCGGCAGGCGGCGCGCTGACCCGAGCCAGGCGCCGGCCGTACTTGAGGTACAGTGCGGCCCCGGCCGGGCCTTCGTGGCGCAGGCGCAGCTCGGCCAAGCTGGCGCGGACGTCGTCCGGGCCGAGCACGTACTGGTCCTGGTCGGCGCCCTGCACCTCGTAGACGAGGCGGAGGCCCTTCTGCTCGGCAACACGGCGTACCTCGGAGTTGCTGGAGGCGAAACCCAGGGCTTTCACCACCTCGGTCAGGGAGCTCTCCAGGTCTTCCAGCTCGGGCATGTCGTCGACATCGGCGAAGCGGCGGCTGGAGAACTGGGCCACGAACTCCTCCCTGGCCTTCATCGCCGCCTCGACCCCGTGCAGGGCGGCGGTCACTTCCCCGGCAAGTACCTTT
Source organism: Actinomycetes bacterium (assembly GCA_021821705.1). Taxonomy (GTDB): domain Bacteria; phylum Actinomycetota; class Acidimicrobiia; order Acidimicrobiales; family Palsa-688; genus JAJZMF01. The sequence continues at coordinate 5,197 of JAKACE010000129.1, forward strand.
TTGGCGTCCATGGGGTGCAGCTCCCCGGACGCCAGCTTGTGCCCGACTACCTCCAACTCGCTGTCCTGCCACTCCGACAGGGCCTTCAGGTACGGCACGACCAGGCGGTCGGGGACGGACATGAGCTTGCCGAAGATCTCGCCGGCGGGTGCGGTGAGGGGGACGTAGTTGCCACGTGACTTGCTCATCTTGGCCCCGGTGCCGTCCGTGCCCTCCAATAGAGGCACCGCCGCGACCAGCTCGGCCGGCTGGCCGCAGATCTCCATGACCTTGCGGCACATCTGCATGTTGAGGTACTGGTCGATCCCCCCTACCTCGAGGTCGCAGGACACCTCGACCGAATCGAGCGCCATCGCCACCGAGTACAGCAGCTCCGCCAGCGAGAGGCTGTGCCCGGCGGCCAGGCGGGTGCGGAAGTCCTCACGCTGGAGCGACATCGACACCGGCACATGCGCTGTCACCTCGATCAGCCTGGGCAGGCTCACCTCGCGCAGCCAGTCGCCGTTGTGGCGGAACTCGGCCTCGGAGAAATCGAAGAACGGCGAGACCTGGTCGCGGTACGTCGCCAGGTTGCGGGCTATGTCGTCGTCGGTCAGGGCGGGCCGCTCGTCGGACCGGCCGCTCGGGTCGCCGATCTTGGCCGTGACGTCGCCGACTATGAAGACGACCCGGTGACCCATGCGCTGGAACCTGCTCAGCAGCATCATGGGCACGGTGTGGCCGAGGTGGACGTCC
>JAKACE010000130.1 GCA_021821705.1 Actinomycetes bacterium
GCGCGGTGAGCACCGTCCAGCCGGGCACCAAGGAATGGACATGGGCGCGCTCCGTTACTGGTGGGCGCCACCGGCGGTGGTGCTGACCCAGTACCGCCGCTTGGGCGTCTCGCCCGGCTCGCCGTCCACGATGCCCTCGAGAACGCCGCCGCAGCGCTCGATCACTGCGGCTGAACCGACATTGTCGACATCGCATGTGACCAGGGCCAGTTCGACACCGACGCTACGAGCCACGACGAGGCTCTGGCGCAACACCTCGGTGGCGTAACCCCGCCGGCGGAAGGCCGGGCGCACGGCATAACCGATATGGCCTCCCCAGCGTTCGAGCCAGGGATTGAGCCGGTGCCGGACGGAAGCCCGGCCGACCAGGTGGCCCTCGGCGTGGGCGAAGAGGAAAGTGGACGGGACCGTGCCCGCCTCGGTCCCCCGCCCCTCGGGCCAGCCCGCGACCCTGCTCACGTAACCCGGCCATGCCTCGTCGTTGCCCAGCCCGAGCAGGAACTCGAAGCTGTCCACCTGCAGTTCGGCATGGGCGGCGCGTGCCTCCGCCTCGTCGCTCAGTTCCGGCGGCCTGAGCACAACACCGGCCGGCACCGAGGGGCCGGGTACGGGGGTCGCCATCCACCAACGCTGGCGCGTCGGCGGCCAGGCAGGCAAGTGGTTTTGGCTGCCGGCTGCCACCGTGCCGACCAGGGCTCCCGCCGGCCCGGCCTCCGCTAGCGTTGCGACATGCGCTTCAGTATCTGGCCGACCACCTCCCAACCGTGGGCCGACCTTTTCGAAGTCGCCTCCTACGCTTCACGGTCCGGGTGGGACGGCGTGTGGGTCGCCGACCATTTCATGCCCCCCGTCGACCCGGCCGAGGGCCCGTTGCTCGAGTGCTGGAGCGTGCTCGCCGGCCTGGCCACCAGCGTGCCTCGCGTCCGGATCGGTTCGCTCGTGGCCGGCAACACCTACCGTCATCCAGCCGTCCTGGCCAACATGGCGGCCACTGTCGACCATTTGAGCGGGGGCAGGCTGGTGCTCGGGATCGGTGCCGGGTGGCAGCAAAACGAGCACCGTGCCTATGGGATCGAGTACTCCGACGTCCCCGGCCGCCTCGCCCGCCTCGACGAGGCCTGCGCCGTCCTGCGCGGCCTGCTTGGTGCACAGCTGGCCAACTTCGACGGTCGCTACTACCAGCTGGTTGACGCACCGATGGATCCCAAGCCGGTCCAGGCCCGGCTGCCCCTGCTGATCGGAGGCGGCGGGGAAAAGGTGACGCTGCGCATCGTCGCCAAGTGGGCCGACGAATGGAACACCTGGGGTAGCCCCGAGGTCCTGGCAGCCAAAGGTGCCGTCCTCGACCGCCATTGCGAGGCGCTCGGCCGCGACCCGGCAACGGTGGCCCGCTCCGCTCAGGTCATCGTCAACCTCGACGGTGCGGCGGCGCCCTACGCCAGGATGCCGAGCGTCGACGTGAGCGACGCCCAGATGCAGGACCTGCTCGGCCGGTACGAGGAGGCAGGAGTGAGCGAGTTCGTCCTCCCGGACTGGAACCTCGGTAACGGCAACGGTCGCCGGGACCTCATGGACCGCTTCCTCACGCAGGTCGCGGCACCCTTCAGGCGCTGAGCGGCCCGGCGCTGTCCCAAATGTGCCTGTCCGGCCCCGCCCGACTACCCGCCATCCGCTCCGCTGGTCCGCCAGCATGACGGGCGCCCGGTCCCAGTCAGAACGGGCGGCGCGCATCGTCGAGCGCGTCAGCGCCATCCCGGAGGGCTTCGTGCGGACCTATGGCGACATCGACCCCGCCGCCCCCCGCCTCGTCGGGCACGTCCTGGCCACCAGGGGTGACGACATCCCCTGGCACCGGGTGGTGCGGGCCGACGGAACGGCACCGATGGGGCCCGGGCAACTGGCGTTGCTGGCCCGCGAGGGCGTCCCGTTGCGGCGTGGACGGGTGGACCTCGCCACGGCGAGGCTGCCCGGGTAGCCGGGAGGCGGGCGACCGGCCGGCATTGCCACCGTCGGCGTCCCCTCGGCAGGGACGGCCGGCCAGCAGACAACCGTGCCATAACGGCGCCCCGGCTCGGCAGATGTTCAAGGAGCGATAGCGGCCCGCCGAAGCTAGGTCAGCGGGCGAACACCCAGAGTAGCCGTGGGAGGAGCGATTTGGCCGAAAGAGGGCTTACGGTCGGCGTGCTGTCCCCATTGTTGGCTGGAACATACTTCGGAGAACTGCTGAAGGGGATAGCAGGGTACGTCGCCAAGGCCGGCGGCCGGGTGGTCGCCGTCCAGACGCTCGACGCCGAGCTCGGCGACCACTACCTCGGCCCGTCCAGGTTCGTCACGCCGGTCGCCTGGGACGTGGTCGACGGTTTCGTAGCCATTACCCGGGCCGTACCCGACGACTACCTGCTCCGGTCCCGGCGGTCCGGGCGACCGGTGGTGACCATCAGCCACCACGTGGACGGCCTCGACTGCCCGGAGGTGAGGCCGGACAACCGTGCCGGAGTCGCGGATGCCGTGTCGCACCTGATAAGCCACGGCCACACCCGTATCGGCTTCGTCGGCGACCTCGGCAACGCCGACGTCGCCGAACGCTACCAGGGGTACCTCCAGAGCCTGGCCAGGCACTCCATCGAGGCCTCACCGGAGCTGTTGTTCCGGGTGGACAACCTGCTCGAGGAGGGCGGGGCGGCCGCCGCCCGGCAGGTTCTGGCACGTGGGGCCCCGTGCACGGCCGTCGTCACCGGCAACGACCAGAACGCTCTCGGCCTGCTCCGAGCGCTGGCAGCGGTGGGCCTGGACATCCCCGGCGACATGGCGGTGGTGGGCTTCGACGACGTGGAGTTCTGCGCCCAGACCAACCCTCCACTTGCCAGCGTGCGCCAGGACCTCGAGCGGGTGAGCGCTACCGCCGCCCGACTGCTCGTCCAACTGCTGGCCGGAGAGAGCGTGGCTGCCGGCGAGCACCGGGTGCCCACCTCGCTCGTAGCGCGTGAATCGTGCGGGTGCGACCGGCGCGCCCCGGTGGCTCCCGCCTCGCCCTCCGGCGCCTCCACTCCGGCACGGCGCTTCGCCGCCGACCTGGCCAGGGCGCTCGCAGTGGCAACACCGGGCCCGACCGGCGAGGCGACCCTCCGGCGTTGCGCCCGGGTATTCGTGGAATGCTTCGAGGGCGCCCTCGCCTCGCTGGAAGTGGACGTCGGGGCCCTGAAGTCGGCGGCCGAAGAGCTGTTCCACCTCTACCCTCGGCCCGAGACGGTCGTGGCCCTGGAGGGCTCCCTCTCCCAGTACCGCAGGGACCTGCTGGCAATGAGCTACTCGGCCGAGCGGATGGAGGTGCTCGACCGCTGCACGGGAGAGGTTTCGAGAGCGCTCAACGCGGCCCAGGTCCGGATGATGGCGGACACCAACGACCGCCTTCAGACCTCGCTTCGCAACGAGTACGACGTGAGCATGGGCCTCGTCGGCCTGCGTATCGGCCTCGAGGGGCTGCACAGCGAGGCGGTCCAGGCCAGCTCGCTCGACTGGATGGGCGGGACCCAGGCCCGCAATGCCTGCCTCGGGCTCTGGGACGACCGGGCCGGGCCGGGCTCGGGCGTGCTGAGGGTGGCGGGCCGCTACGGCGTCGGCACCGCCGGCGCCCTGGTGCCGGGCTCCCAGTTCCCGGCCCCGGCTTTCCCGCCCCTGGGAGCACTGACTGCCGGGTCGTTCCAGCAGGGCGATCTGGTCTACGTCCTGCCGGTGCGCACAGTCGAGCACGACTGGGGGATGCTGGCCGTGGCCGGCCCCCCCGAGGCTGCGGCCAAGACCGGCCGCGACATCTACTTCCAGTGGGCAGCATTGGTCGGGGTGGCCCTCGACCACGATGCCCTCGTCGACTCCCTCGAGCAGCAGCAGGCCAGCCTGGCTGCGGCCTACCGGCGAGAGCAGGAACTGGCAGCCGAGGTCCGGGAATCTGAGGAGCGCTACGCCCTGGCCGCCAGTGCCGTCAACGACGGGCTCTGGGACTGGGACGTACAGCGGGGCGCAGTGTTCTACTCCGAACGCTGGAAGGCCCTACTGGGCTACGCCGGCGACGAGATCGGAAGCTCCCCTCAGGAGTGGCTGTCCAGGGCCCACCCCGAGGACGCCTCGGACCTGCAGCAGGCGCTCGGGCGGTGCCTGCGGGGCGAGGTCGGCTCGCTGAGCCTCGAGCACCGCCTCGCCCACAAGGACGGCAGCGTGCACTGGTTCACCTGCCGCGCAGCCACCGTTCGCAGTCCCGACGGGGGCGTCACCCGCATGGTCGGGTCGCTCACCGACATCACCGACCGCAAGCAGCTCGAACAGCGCCTCCTGCACGCAGCCCTCTACGACTCGCTCACCGGCCTGCCCAACCGGTCTCTCTTCATGGACCGCCTCGGTCAAGCCGTAGCCAGGGCCCGTCGATTGCCGGGGCACGGCTTCAGCGTGCTGTTCTTGGACCTGGACGGGTTCAAGGCCGTCAACGACACCTACGGCCACATGTTCGGCGACATGCTCTTGGTGGAGGCGGCCGGGCGTATCACGGCTCAATTGCGCGACAACGACACCCCCGTCCGCTTCGGAGGCGACGAGTTCGCCGTCCTGCTCGACGGGGTCACCAGGCCCGATCACCTGGACGCAGTCGTCACCCGCCTGAAGTCCGCCCTGGCCAGCCCGTACCGGATCGAGGGCACCGAGGTGGTGGTACCCGCCACGGTGGGCATCGCCAGCAGTGCCGACGGCTACGAGGGCCCGGAAAAGGTCCTGCGCCGGGCCGACGAGGAAATGTACCGGGCCAAGCCGCAGCGGAGCGGGACCGGGACCGGGCCCGGCGGCGCTGCCGGCGGCGCCGGGACGCTCAGCACGGTGCCGGCCGCCGGCTGAGGGGCATCCGCCCGTCACCCCCGGGTTGTTGCCTCAATCCGTCAGCCCCTCCACGCCCGCAGGGGTCGCGGCCTCGCCCGGGTGCTCGCGCTGCCATGCGTTCGCGACTGCCGTCGCGACCTCCTCGTGGACGCGGGGCTGGAACATGGACGGGACGATGACCCCGACCGACAGCTCGTCCTCGCTGACAGCAGCGGCGATGGCAGCGGTGGCCGCCTGCTTCATGGCCAGGCTCACCCCTGTCGCCTTGGCCGCCAGCGCGCCCTTGAAGAAACCGGGGAAGCAAAGGGAGTTGTTGATCTGGTTGGGCAGGTCGCTGCGCCCGGTGGCGATGATGGCGTCCTCGCCAAGCTCCTCGCCGAACACTTCGGGCTCGGGATTGGCCAAGGCGAAGACGATGGGCTGAGGTCCCATGCGCCTCAACAGCCGCGGGTCGACCGAGCCCCGCCGGGACGTACCGACGAAGAGGTCGGCGCCCGCGAGTGCCTCGGCCATGGTCCCCAAGCCCCTCGGGTTGCACCGGGCCGCGATCCGAGCGTGGTGGGCCGGGGTGCCCGGCCGGTCTTCGAGCACACCGTCCCGGTCGAACACGGTGAGGTCCTCGACGCCGGCGTCGAGGAGACCGTTGGCGACCGCCGTCCCCGCCGCCCCGCAGCCCACCAGCACGGCCCTCAGCTCGGTGAGCTTGCGCCCTGTGAGCCGGCAGGCATTGGCCACCGCCGCCATGACAACGACGGCCGTCCCGTGCTGGTCGTCGTGGAACACCGGGATGTCGAGGCGCCGCTGGAGCTCGGCCTCGACCTCGAAGCAGTTGGGGGCGGCAATGTCCTCCAGGTTTATGCCGCCGAAGCCTGGGGCTATGGCCGCCACCGCCTCCACCAGCGCCTCGGGCGAGTGTGTGTCCAGGCATATCGGGTAGGCGTTGAGGCCACCGAAGTGCTTGAACAGGATGGCCTTGCCCTCCATGACGGGCAGGGCGGCCAGCGGGCCGAGCGGGCCGAGCCCGAGCACCGCCGTGCCATCGGTGGCGATGGCCACCGAGGTCCCCTTGG
>JAKACE010000131.1 GCA_021821705.1 Actinomycetes bacterium
GCGGCGCCGGGCACCTTTGCTGCCATCACGTGCGCAAGTGGGGTAGTGGCCCGGTGCCAGTGCCGTGACGCTCCCGCCCTGTGGGGTGCGGGGGGCCGAGGTCACTAACTGATCGGCCGGCAGGTGGCGACGCCGACGCCGACGTCGAGGTCGATATAGAGCTGGGGCCCGAGCTGCGGCGCGCCGGTGCGCCGGCGCCGCCCGCTGTGCCGGACGGGTGCCGTGGGGGCGTGGCATACGAAAGGGCCGGCGCGGCGGCGGTCCCTGCGGGGCCCCGGTTGGGCCGGGGAGGACGGGCCTGCGAGGCGCCGGCGACAGGCCGGGCGTGCGGGGGCAAACCGCTCCCTTTGTGCTGTGGCGTATGCGACACTGCTCCTATGCAGGTCAGTCCGCTGGCGGAAGACCAGGTCCGGGCGTTTCTGGCTGAGCGGCACGCCGAGCCGGTCGAGGCTCTCGAGCGTCTCGGAGGGGGATCGTGGTCCTCTGCGTGGGGGTACCGGGTCGGCGACCGGCAGCTGGTGGCTCGCTTCGGCCCGGATGTGGCGTGGTACGAGGCCGACCGGGCAGCCATGGCCTTCGCCGGCCCGAACCTGCCGGTGCCCACCGTGCACGAGATCGGGACCGCTCCCAACGGTCAGGCTTATGCCATTTCGGAGCGCCACTGCGGGCGGTTCCTGGAGGACACTCCGGCTGACCTGGCGGCGGCACTCGCTGTCACGCTCACCGAATTGCTCTCTGCTCTTCGTTGCGTGCCCGCCACCGACGACCGGGTGCTCTGGCACCAGCCGGACGCGCCGGCACTGTCCTGGCGTCAGTGGCTTGCCGGTGGCCTGGTCGACGACCCGGACCAGAAGGTGCACGGCTGGAACGCCCAACTCGCCGCCGACCCGGTGTTGGCCCCCCTCGCAGCGGCGGTCAGCAAGCGTACCGGCGCGCTCCTGCAGGCTTGCCCCGAACGTCGCGACCTCGTGCACGGCGACCTGCTGCACGGCAACGCGCTGGTCAGCCCGGACGCAGAGCGGCTCGAGGCGGTGTTCTCCTGGAAGTGCTCAGTACGCGGCGACTTCCTCTACGACGCCGCATGGTGCAGCTTCTGGGCCCCCTGGCACGAAGGGATCGCCGCCGTCGACCCCGCCGCAAGGGTGCTCGGAGCGTCGAGCCTGCGTGCCGACCCGGCGGCGCTCATCGACGCCGCCGTCCGCCACCATTGCTACGAGCTGCACATCGGCTACGTGCATCTGGGCTGGAACATCTGGACGGGCAACCGTCCGGACTTGGACGCAACAGCCAAGCGACTGAGCGAGGTCCTCGAGCGCGGTCCGCTCCCATTGGACTGAAGTCCCGGCTCCGAGGGCGCGCCCGAGGAAGAAGCCCTTGTAGAGAAACCGTTATTTCAGCGGGCTCATCTGCTCGCCCGTCGCTTGGGAGGCCACCGTCGCCCCTCTGGACTCAGCCTCGAACGGCGCAGGGCTGGCGCGGCCGGCTCTTTGGCGACCGACGGCGTTGACCATGCTGTCCGGCCTGGCCGAGCTCGTCCCCTGGCTCGAGCAGTGGTACGAGCCTGGTCAGTGTGTAGAGTGTGTGTATGGCACGCGTGAACATCTACCTACCCGACGAGCTGGCCGACCAGGCGAGGGCGGCCGGGCTCAACGTGTCCAACGTGGCCCAGGAGGCGCTGCGCCGGGAGCTGGCCGGCCTGCAGACCTCGGCTTGGGTGGCCGGTGTCCTGGAACTGGACGCCCTGGACGTGCCTCACGACAAGGTGCTCGACGCCCTGGACGCCGTGCGCGAGGAGGAAGAAATGGGCCGGCGGGTTGAGCCCTGACCGACGAGCGGTAGTGGACGCCTCGCTGGTCGTGGACTTCGTCCTAGGCGGACGGGGTGCGGCGGCCATCGCCCAGCGCCTGGCCGGTCTGGAGCTGTGGGCGCCGGCGCACCTGGACATGGAGGTGCTCTCAGCCTTCGGCCGGATGCAGCGGGCCGGCGAACTGAGCGCCGCTAGCGCCGAAGAGCGCCTGCGCCGGGCGGTTGCCATCCCGGTCCACCGGCAACTTCTCACCGAGCTGGTGCCGGGTGCATGGGCGCGCCGGGGCGACGTGCGCCTGGCCGACGCCATGTACGTCGAGCTGGCTGCCCAGCTGGGAGCGCCGTTGCTGACCACTGACGCCCGGCTTGCCCGGGCCGTGCCACTTGCCGAGGTAGTAGCCGTATGACCTGCTCCGGGCCGGCCCGGCAAGTCTCAGGCGCTTGTTATGCGCTGCCCCTGGCGGGGCGCATTTGACAGTGGCAGCCGGCGCGGCGTGCCTGGCCGTCGTCACGTCCTCGGACCGGGGGCAACCCCTGGGGCCCTGCACTGCAGGCGCAACCGAAGCTCGACGTAGCTCGCCTGGTATGGCTCATCGGGTACGCGAAGGCCCCCGGGTGGCGCGTCGGTGAGATCGTGACCCTGGAGCGGGTGGATGACCTGGTGCCGGCCCTGGCGGAGGCTTTCGCCTCTCACGCGGAGCGGGCTCTTGCCACGGGTCTGCTGCAGGGTTACCAGGAACTCGACGACGAGGTGACCGTGCTACGGGGCAGGTTCAGGGCCGGCGAGCAATTGGGGCGACGTTACGGCATCGCCCTGCCGCTGCTCGTACGTTACGACGACTACACCGTGGACATTGCCGAGAACCGATTGCTCCGCGGCGCCGTGGAGCGCCTCCTGCGCCTGCCCGGAGTGACCAGCGCCAGCCGAGCGCGCTTACAGGCACTGCGCCACCGTCTGGCGGCTGTCAGTTCGGTCACCCCCGGAGCGAAGCTGCCCGAGTGGACGTCGAGCCGGCTCAACGCCCGCTACCACGACGCCCTTTGGCTGGCCGAACTGGTGCTGGGAGAGGGCAGCGTCAACCAGGTGCCCGGTAACCTGCGCATCGACGGCTTCCTGGTCAACATGGCCAAGGTGTTCGAGGATTTCATGACGGCGGCACTGAGCGCCGCCCTGGTGCCTTATGGCGGGGCCTGCCGAGCGCAGGGCCCCTGGTGGCTCGACGAGCGGGCAGAGCTGGCGCTGCGCCCCGACCTGGTCTGGTACCGGGACAGCCGGCCGGCTGCCGTGGTCGACGCCAAGTACAAGGCCGAGCGCTACGACGGGTTCCCCAACGCGGACGTCTACCAGATGCTGGCCTACTGCACGGCGTTGGACCTGCGGCGCGGCGATCTGGTGTACGCCAAGGGCAACGAGCGAGCCCGTTCATGGAGGGTGCGCAACGCCAACGTGACGGTAACCGCTCACACCCTCGACCTCGCCGCGTCACCTGACGATGTACTGGGCCAGGTGAACGGGCTTGCAGGGCGCCTGGCAGCGGGCGCTTGTCGCACGAGCGCGCGGACCCTCAGCCGGGAGGCTGCGACCGCCGGGTAGCGGCATGGTCCTACGAGGCAAGGAGCCGTCTCGAGCCCTAGCGTACGATGCGCCGTGGCTCTACTCTGGGCAGAGTAGCCCAAGTGGTGGTGGTCGACAAGGACGACGGGGCATACCTGCGCTGGTTGGAGGCCAACCCCGACGGTTTCGTCGTCAACTGCGGCCGGCCGGCCACGGCGTCGTACATGAGAGCAAATGGGCTGCCGGAGGTGAAAACCAGAGCTTCTACCGTTTGAGCACGGTGCTCGCCGACACGTGGCTTGCCATCCGAGGGGTGGCCGTCCGTTCGCCTTTGGTGGCGACGGAGCCCCTGCCGCCGGTAGCGCAAGGCCATGGGGAGTGCGCCGGTGAATGGGCTGAGGGACACGTCGACAGCCGGTAGACGGGCCGTGGCCGAAGTGGTCAGGAGCGGAGTGGGGCCGACCACGTAGCGATGTCTGTGGCGATCAGCGCCGCGGTCGCTTCTGGTAGCCCTGCTTCCTCGGCGAACCTCGGCCATTGGGCGACCGCTTCGAGCGCTTGTTCGACGACGTCGGACGCCCCCGGTACCGCGAAGCGGTCACCGACTTCCATGATGTCCCTCCTCGAGATAGCGCTCCTGTGGCCGTTGACGGCCATGAGGTGCTCGTGCGTCCACTTGCTCGACCGGGAGTGCGCGTGCGTCACGTCGTACGCGGGGGAGAGCCGCCATTCACCGCCCTGGGGCAGCAGGAAGCCGAAGTTCTTGGGGTGGTCGTCGCAGATCGCGGCCGCCACGTTGAAGGTCATACGGCGGAACACTTCGGCCCGCCCCGCCGGTCCGAGGTCGAGCGGGTTGTCGACCACGAGGAACAGCTGAGCGTAGTCGTGCGCGCCGATCTGGCGGAAGTCGAGGTGGCTCATGGCGCACAGCGTCTGCGTGTGGACCTTGGCGCCATCGGCAGTACGGTCGAAGCGCCGCGTCATGAAGTGCGCTCGCCCACCCTCCTCCAGGAGCCGGCATTCTGTCATTTCGATCCCTGCAGCCACGGCCATGCGGTGGTAGGCGTACTCGGTCCTTCCGAAGTTGCCCGTTGTGCCGAGGGCGGGGTCGGCGCCGACACCGTCGAACTTGAGTAGCCACTGCTCGAAGCCCGGATCTGCCGGCACCTGACCCGAACGCAGCTCCCCGGTCGCGGGGTTGAGTGCCACGACCGCCTTGGCGCGAGCACCGCCTGCGGACGTTCCGACGGCCATGAGATGTTCGAGCGCGGCGGTCCCATCTTCGGTGCGGAAATCGCCCGCGAGAGCGCTTCGCGCCGCGACTACCAACTCCGAGAGCTCGACCGCGGTTGCCTTGCGCGTCCTGGGGCCGCGTACCGGATGGAACTCCAGTGCTCCGAGGCCGCGCGTCCCGAGGTACGCCAGTCGGTCGAGCGGGGTGATGTCCTCGGCACGCACCCCCTCGCTTGCGAGATATGCCGTCGTCAGCGCATTGCCGAAGTCGTCGGGGAGCGCGTCGGCGATCATGGCCGGCAGGCGGTTGTACGTCTGGACCGGCAGAGCCGGGAAGACGAAAGGGTCGGCTGCCGCCGAGGTCGGCATGTGGACCGGTGCCAGCTCGATCCCTGTCCTTGCCCACGCGGGCTCGTACTCGAAGGCGTAGAAGCCGGACGTCGGGTCGCGGGCGAGCGCCCCGACCCGTGCTCCCCAACACCGCACCTCGACCACGTTGACGGGTTGGTAGGCCATTAGCCTGGCTCGGGGTCAGGCCGGCCCCTGCGGCCAGCGCGGACCCGGGACCGTGGCGTCCGCTGCTTGCTCAGGAGCATCTGCATCGGCGACACCCCGACCGGTGGTGCCAACGATTCCAGCCACTCCGTGCGCCCGAGGGCGCGAAGGACACTGATGAGGGTCCGTAGCGAGGACCCCTTGCCTCGCTCCAGGTTGGAGACCGCCCCGATCGAGACATCTGCCAGTGTCGCCAGCCCCGCCTGGTCCAAGTTGCGACCGATCCGCACGCGACGGACCTGGGCGCCGAGGGCGGCCTCCCACTCTTCGACCGTTCGATAGCTACGGTTGACTTCCATCTTCCTAGGTATAGATCGGGCTCAGCATCTCTACACATAGAATAGTGCTTGTTATGGCCTATGTCAAGTCGCAGTTCGTTGACTTGCAGAAAGATGCGTGTATTCGGCTGATCCCATCGTATCCCATAGCTTGTTGCGTGTAGACCGCCACTGGCGAGACGACATCTCAAGCCAGGGGACCGAACACGCGTGCTACGCAGTGGGTATATGTCACCCCGGCCGGTGACATTCGTCGAAGCCGTGATCCCTGACGAGACCAGCGCCGAGACTTCGAGTGCCCGCCGCCGCAGGGAACGACCGATCGAACTCGCTATGTCAAGGTGGCCAGCATCGAGGACCTGCAGCGACCGGAGCTGCACGGATGGATCGAAGCAGCGGGCCGCACACCTGGGTGGAGGTGAAAGGCCCGGGTCAACGACTGCGACGCCAGGCCTCATCATGACGACGTAGATCGAACCGCTCGATAACGGT
>JAKACE010000132.1 GCA_021821705.1 Actinomycetes bacterium
CGGGGGCGGCCTGGGAGCGGTCGGGTGCCACGAAGGCCACCATGCGGCCTTCGCAGGCGACGTAGAGGGGGTCGAGGCCGAGCAGCTCGCAGACGCCGCGTACCGGCTCACGAACGGGCACACGGTCACCCTCGATGACCACGCCGGCGCCCGAGGCGGAGGCGATCTCGTTGAGCACCGTGGCCAGACCGCCCCTCGTCGGGTCCCGTAGGCAGTGCACGGCGTCACCGGCCGCTTCCAGCAGGTCGTGGACGAGCCCGGCGAGGGGGGCCGTGTCCGACACGACGTCTGCACTCAGCCCCAGGTCGCCCCGGGCCAGCATCACGGCGGTGCCGTGGTCCCCGACAGGGCCCGATACCAGGACCCGGTCGCCGGGCTGGGCGCCGGCGGGGGAGAGCGCTGCGCCATGCCCGTTCACCACGCCGATCCCAGAGGTGTTCACGTAGCACCCATCGCCCTTGCCCCGTTCGACCACCTTGGTGTCACCGGTGACGACGTGGACGCCGGCGGCGAGAGCCGCAGCGCCCATGGCCTCGGCCAGCCGGCGCAGGTCCGCCAGGGCGAAGCCCTCCTCGATGATGAAGCCTGCGGAGAGGGCCACGGGGGTGGCCCCGCAGGCGGCCAGGTCGTTGACCGTCCCGTTGACGGCCAGGTCGCCCAGGCAGCCTCCCGGGAAGAAAAGTGGCGACACTACGAACGAATCAGTGCTGAAGGCCAGCCGACCGGCAGCAGTGGCGACGATGGCCCCGTCTCCCAGGCAAGCGAGGGCGGGGTTGGCGAAGGCATCGACGAACACCGACTGCACCAGTGCATGGGAGGCCTTGCCTCCTGCGCCGTGGGCCATGGTGACGACGTCGGCGTCGAGGGCCACGGGGGAGCCTTGCGAGCGCTCTGTCATGGGCGACCTACCACCTGTGCTCGGGGGCGGTTGCCCCGCCCGAAGTTGTAGTAGGCGGCGCAGGCTCCCTCGCTGGAGACCATGCAGGTCCCAATGGGCTTCTCAGGCGTGCACGCAGTGCCGAACACCCGGCATTCCCACGGCTGGATCATCCCCCGCAGCACCTGGCCGCACTGGCAGGCGCGTGGGTCGCCAACGCGCACGCCGGGGATCTCGAAGCGCCGCTCGGCGTCGAAGGCGCCGAAGCGGTCCCGCAGCCGAAGTCCTGACCAGGCGACGTCGCCGAGGCCCCGCCATTCGAAGCTCGGGCGCAGCTCCATCGTCTCGGAGATGACCTGCTGGGCATGGCGGTTGCCCTCCTCGGTCACCACCCGGCGGTACTGGTTCTCCACGTCGCAGCGGCCTTCAGCCAACTGTCGCAGGAGCATGTGCACGGACTGCAGCAGGTCGAGGGGCTCGAAACCCGATACGACGACCGGCTTGGCGTAGCCCTCGGAGATTTCCCGGTACGGGCGGCAACCGATCACCGCCGAGACGTGCCCCGGGCCGATGAACCCGTCGATGTGGACCTCGTCGGAGCCCAGGATGGCCCGCAAAGGTGGCACGACGGTGACGTGGTTGCAAAAGACGCTGAAGTTGCGAACGCCGCGTGCCTCCGCCTGCAAAAGGGTCATGGCCGTCGACGGCGCCGTCGTCTCGAAACCGACGGCGAGGAAGACGACCTGGCGCCCGGGTAGTTGCTCCGCCAGGTGCAGTGCGTCCAAGGGCGAGTAGACGACCCGGACGTCCGCACCTGACGCCTTGGCGTCGAGGAGCGAGCGCTTGGCCGCCGGTACCCGCAGCATGTCGCCGAAACATGTCATGGTGACGCCCGGTGTGCTGGCGAGCGAGATGGCGTCGTTGACCCGCCCCATGGGGATCACGCAGACCGGGCAACCAGGCCCGTGGACCAGCTCGACACCCTCGGGCAGGTAAGCCTCCAGGCCGTGCTTGTAGATGGTGTGGGTGTGGCCGCCGCAGATCTCCATGATCTTGTACCGGGCTCCCGGGGGGCAGATATCGGAGATGGCGGCGGCGAGGGCGGCCGCCTTGGAGGGGTCCCGGTACTCGTCGACGTAGCGCATCAGCCTGCGCCCTCCCCGCCCCCGGTGGCGGTGTCATGGGTGCGCGGAGCGGCCGGCCCTGCCACGCTCGCCGGTCCCGGCGGCTCAGTCGCCGTCTCCGAGGCGCCCGTCGCAGCGCCGCCGGAAGTCGCCGACCTGGCCATGGCATCGAGCTCGTCGGTGTAGACGGTTTCCAGGCTCTCCAGGTCGCGCAGGGTGGCCATCGCTTCGTCCTCATCGAGGCGCGCCAAGGCGAAACCTACGTGGATCAGCACCCAGTCACCAACGCCCAGGCCCTCGTCCTGCAAGAGCGCGGTGTTGACCCGCCGCCTGGCACCGCCGACCTCGACCCACGCACTCGGACCGGTGCCGTCGGTGCTGTCGACGGCCACGACCAGTCCAGGAACTCCCAAGCACATCATGGGCCACCGTAAGGGCCGGCACCGCGTGGTGGGCAGGGCCCTATGGCCCGCCTGGCAGGGCCGAGGGTGAGGTACGCCTAACCGCGCTGGCGCGCCGCGCCACCGGGGCCCGCCCGCCCGGGGCCGGCTGCCGGCCCACGGCCCCGGGCGTCATGACCGTGCCCGTAGGGCACTTTCCGCCGTGGGCTCACAGGCCCAGGGCGCTCCATGCCAGGGCGCCATTGAGGGCGACGCTCGCAACCACGACCGCCGAAGTGACCGCTACCCGCCAGGGGGGCAGGCGGTGGGGAGCGGGGAGCGCCCTGTGGGAGAGCACGAGCAGAGAGCCGAGCACCAACGGGAGCAGGAGGGCGTTGCCCACCTCGACGGCGAGTGCCACTTCGGGGCCGGCGCCGCTCAACAGGGCGATGGCTGCAGCCAGGGCCAGGGATGCGAAATAGATACCGTAGAAGAGCGGTGCCCGTCTGGCGTTGGCATTGAGGCTGCCGCGCCGACCGTAGAGGTCCGAGAACGCCCATGCCGCGGCCAGGCTCACGACTATGGCGGCGACCAGGGCGGCACCGGCCATGCCGACCTCGAACGCGATACGGCCGCCCACGTGCCCGAGGGACGGTGTGAGCGCGTCGGAGATGGCAGCGACACTGGTGAGGTTGGCGAAACGGCCACGTCCGGTCCGCCCGGCACCGGCCAGGGCCGAGCCGGCCGCTACCAGGACGGCCACCATCACGAGCTGGGTCACGACAGCTCCGACGGCCGTGTCGGTGCGTGCCCGTCGCATGTCGGGCGGGCCCCAACCCTTGTCGACCACGGCGGACTGCTGGTAGTACACCATCCAGGGCATCACGACCGCCCCGATGTTTGCGGCGACCATGGGCAGGTAGCCGGGGCGTCCCACGGGGGTGGTGGCCACGAAACTGTGGGCGAGGGGGCCGATCCCGGGATGGGCGGCGACAGCGGCGACGACGAAGGCCAGCTCGCACAACCCGAGCAGGACCCCGACCCGCTCGACGCGCCGGTACGTGCCCAGTCGCACGACGAATGCGAGGAACACGGCCGCCGCTGGGACACTCAGGCCTGGGGGCACGCCCTCCATGGCAGCCACGCTCGAGAGCCCGGCCAGTTCGGTCACCAGAGCGCCCGTCGTAGTGATGAGGAGGAGGGCGACAGAGGCGACCGCCCACCTGCGCCCGAAGCACTCGGCCATCAGGCGGGCATGGCCCTTGCCGGTGGCGAGGCCCAGGCGCGATGTCAGCTCCATCACCAGGTACAACACGGGCACCAGCAGCACTTCGAGGGGCAGCATCGAGTACCCCCAGGCCGCCCCGGACTGGGCGGCGGTGACGACGCTGCCGGCGTCGGTGTCGGCCAGCATGACCATGAGCCCGGGCCCGATGGTGGCCAGCAGTCCCACCATGACCACGTGACCGGGCTTGCGTCGCAAGGGGGGTTGACCTCCGCCGTCCTGGCAGTGTGGGGCCCCCTTGTCGTAGGCGGGGCTGGTGGGCTGAAGGACCTCCATAGGGCTACCTAAGCGGAGGTTAGAGGTTGGCCCAGGCCCGGCCGCGGGGGCATGTTGCCCCAATGGGAGGGACCTTAGGCCCGGGGAAGGTTGGAGGGGGCCTGCGTAGCTTCGGTAACAGGCAAGCACCCTCGAGGCGATCTGGAGGCCCCGCCCAAATGGCTCCCACCACCGTCGCAGCCCGGCCCGCACCCAGCGACGACAAGCGTTGGCGGCAGGTCGACGTGCGCATGAGAAGGCTCGGTTACCGCCCTGACGGGCTGATCGAGGTACTGCACACCGCCCAGGAGGCTTTCGGGTACCTGGACGAGGAGGCGCTCCACTACATCGGCGACTGCCTGGGCGTGCCGCCGAGCATGGTCTACGGGGTCGCCACCTTCTACTCGCACTTCACCCTCAAGCCCCAGGGCGAGCACACCTGCGTGGTCTGCACCGGGACGGCCTGCTACATAAACGGTGCCGGTGCCCTTCTCAAGGAGCTCGCGGCCCGCTTGGGGACGCACCCAGGTGAGACGACGGCGGATGGCAAGGTGTCGGTACTGGCCGCCCGCTGCCTTGGCGCCTGCAGCATGGCACCGGCCGTGGTGGTGGACGGGGAAGTCTACGGCAAGGTCGAGCCCGAGAGGCTCGCCGGCATCCTGGAGGCATTGTGACGGGCGTCGCCGGCGCCGAGGCCGCGCCGTCCGGCCCGGCCAGGGCACGCCGCCAGGCCGAGCCCCTCCTCCCCGATGGCCCGGTGAGGGCTTCCGCCCACGTCTGCCAAGCGGCGGGCTGCCTGTCCATGGGCTCGGACACGTTGTTCTCCGAGCTGAAGGAGAAGGTGCTCGCCTCCGGCGCCGGCGACGTCGCCGTCAAGCGGGTGGGATGCCTGGGCCTGTGCTCGGCCGGGCCGCTGGTGGAGGTGCCGGAGCAGGGGCGGATGTTCGAGAGGTTGGGCCAACCGGGCGGGTCCTCCCTGGACGAACTGGCGGCCAGCCTGGCAGGCGGGGAGCTGGGTGGTCGGGAGCTCGACCGGGAACCTTTCTACTCCCGCCAGGTCAAGGTGGTGCTCGAGCGTTCGGGGCGCGTCGACCCCGAGAGGATCGAGGACTACGTGGCGACCGGTGGTTACGAGGCGCTGTCCAAGGCCATGACCACCATGTCGCCCGACGAGGTCATAGACGAGGTGGTGAAGAGCGGCCTGCGCGGCCGCGGGGGTGCCGGCTACCCGACGGGGCTCAAATGGCGCACCGTGGCCAAAGCGGCCGCCGGGCCGGACGGCAAGTACGTGGTCTGCAACGCCGACGAGGGCGACCCCGGCGCCTTCATGGACCGCAGCGTGCTGGAGAGCTGCCCCCAGCAGGTACTGGAGGGTATGGCCATCGCCGCCTACGCCGTCGGCGCCAGTCGCGGCTACGTGTACGCCCGGGCCGAGTACCCCCTGGCGGTGAAGCGCCTCACCACGGCCATACGCCAGGCCGAGAGGGAGGGCTACCTGGGCCGGGAGGTGCTCGGGACCCGGTTCGACTTCCAGGTCGAGGTGCGCATCGGTGCCGGTGCCTTCGTGTGCGGCGAAGAGACGGCACTGCTCGCATCCATCCAAGGCGGCCGGGGCACCCCCCGCCCCCGGCCGCCCTACCCAGCCACCTCGGGCCTGTGGGGCTGCCCGACGCTGATAAACAACGTCGAGACATTCGCCAACATTGCGTCGCTGGTGGAGCGCTCCGGCGACGCCCTGGCGGCCATAGGCACCGAGCACTCCAAGGGGACCAAGGTCTTCGCTCTGACGGGTGCTGTCACCAACACCGGCTTGATCGAGGTGCCGATGGGGCTGACATTGCGCGAGATCGTGTTCGACATCGGCGGTGGACTGGCCAAGGGTAGGAAGTTCAAGGCGGTGCAGACGGGCGGACCGTCGGGCGGGTGCATACCGGAGCAACTGCTGGACATGAGCGTTGACTACGAGACCCTCAGCCAGGCCGGCTCCATCA
>JAKACE010000133.1 GCA_021821705.1 Actinomycetes bacterium
GGGGAGCTTGTCCAGCCGGCGCTCCAAGGCCTTCAGGTAACGCTCCAGATCTGCGAGGCGCCCAAGCCCGGCGCGCTCGAGCATGTGGGGCCCGGCCAGGGACGCCAGCTGGGCGGCGGCATCGTCGAGAGAGGCCAAGCCGACGGCGCTGGTAGCCAGCTTGACGCGCAGCTGGCCGACCCGGTGCTGAACCTCGCCCATCTGGCGAACCAAACGGGTCGCCCCTGCCACCGCCCGGCGGGCCTGGCGGTCGAGGTCGACCCTTACCGCCACGACGAGCTGGTCGAAACCCTCGGCGTCGCGCGCCGGCCCGCCGTTGTCCGCCATCGCCTGGTCGACGGCCGCCACCACGGCGTCTTCGGCCAGCTGGCGGGGGGTGCGGTACCCGATACTCCCGAGCCCGGCCAGGGCCAGGCGGGTGCGGTTGTCCAGCAGGCCTTCCAGGACACCGGTCAGCTGCCTACGCCCCGGCAGGTTCAACAGTACGAGGCGGCGGGACCCGGCAACCATGGCGGCCTCGGCGGCGGCCGCTTCGGGGAAGACCTCGAGGCGCACCGCGTCCTGCTCGTCGACCAGGGCTGGGTAACCCCGCAGGCGGTAGCCCTCCCATACGGGCTCGAAGGTCAACGGCAGGCAGCCGAAGTCCCAGACGGCCGCCCGCTTGCCAGGTGGCCCCCACCCCAGAGCAGGGTCGGCGGCGGCGTCGGCCAGAGCCTTGTCGAAAAGGGGGCGCAACTGGGCCAGTAACTCATCTGTCGTCTTGCCCCGAGCCAGGGGCCGGCCGTCGCCGGCCACCACCTGCAGCGTAGGACGCAGGTAGGAGGGCACCCGCGACCAGTCGAAGTCCCCCTGCCCCACCGGCGAACCGACGGCCTCGCTCACGGATCGGGCCAGTACCGCGAGCAGTGGCCCGTCCGATGGGAACGCCGACTGCACGAAGCTCCGGGCGTGGTCGGCCACCGGCGCCAACTGGCGCCGCAGATCCTTGGGCAACGACCGCAGTAGGGCCGTCACCAGTTCCTCCCTCAGCCCTGGCACCTGCCACTCGGTCCCTTCATGGGCCAGGTTGCCCAGGGCGGCCACCGGGACCTCGATGACGACGCCGTCCTCTTCGGATCCGGGCTCCCAGTTGTAGCTGAGGGGTACGGGACCGTGACCCTCGATCTCCCAGGCGTCTGGGAACTCCTGCGTGCCGACGCCATCGCCGTCGCTCGGCACCAGGTCGGCCTCGGGCACCTCCAGAGCGGCACGTTCCTGCGCCGGCAGCCGGCGCCACCACGTCGTGAACGTCGCAGCGGAGACGACGTCGGCGCCGAGGCGGCCGGCGTAGATCTCGACCAGGCGCTCGTCACCGACCATCAGGTCGTTGCGCCTGGCCCGCTGGAGCACGGCCCGCAGGCGGGACAGGGTGGCGCGGTTCGTCTCGACGAAACCCGGCGCGCCAGGCCAGTCGCCTTCGACCAAGGCGTGGCGCACGAACATGTCCCGGGCCTCCTCCCGGTCGAAGCGGGCCAGGTCCATGCGCCGGCCCGGCACCACCGCCAGGCCGTAGAGGGTGGCTCTGGCGACGACGTAGGCCTCGGCCCGCCCGGGATCCCAGTCTGGCTCGCTGTAAGCCCACTTCAGCAGGTGCCCGGCCGCTCTTTCGACCCAGCGGGGCTGGACGGCGGCCACGGTGCGCCCCCACAGCCGGCCCGTCTCGACCAGCTCAGCCGCCATCACCCAACGCGCCGGCCTGCGGGCCAGGACCGAACCCGGCCATACGGCGAAGCGGGCCCCCCTCGGAGCGGCGTAGTCGGTCCGCTCGCCTTCTCGTACGCCGACCTGGGTGGCGATGCCCGACAGGAGGGCCTGGTGGACCAGGGAGCGCTGCGCCTCCTTCAGGGGGCCCGGGGCCCGGGTGCCCGTCGCCAGGCCCATCTGGCTGCAGACGTCCCTCAGTTGCGACGTGACGTCCTGCCACTCCCGGGCACGCTGGTACGAGATCATCTCGCGCCGGCACAGGCGACGGAACTGGCCCGAGCTGAGCTCGTCCTGGCGTTGCTCGAGGTAGTCCCACAACGACAGGTAGGCCAGGAAGTCGGACCCGTCGACGTCGAAGCGGGCATGCAGGGCCGCGGCTGCCTCCCGCTTGTCGGACGGGCGCTCACGCGGGTCCTGCACGGACAGGGCGGCGGTGACGACGAGCACCTCGTCGAGACAGCCCAGCCTCTGGGCCTCCAGCACCATGCGGCCCAACCGGGGGTCGAGGGGGAGCTTGGCCAACTTGCGGCCGAGCCCGGTCAGGCGGTGCCCGCCGCCTTCGGGCACCAGGGCCTCCAACTCCTCGAGAAGGTTGACGCCGTCGACTATGTTGCGCCGGTCCGGCGGGTCGAGGAAAGGGAAGTCCTCGGCGCTGCCCAGGCCGATGGCGGCCATCTGAAGGACCACCGCCGCCAGGTTGGTGCGCAGTACCTCCGGCTCGGTGAAGGGCCGGCGGGACCCGTAGTCCTCCTCGGAGTACAGCCGCACGCATATGCCAGGGCCCAGGCGACCGCAGCGGCCGGCACGCTGGTTTGCCGAAGCCTGCGAGATCGGCTCGATCGGCAGGCGCTGGACCTTTGTCCGCCGGCTGTAGCGGGAGATGCGCGCCGTACCGGGGTCGACCACGTAACGGGTGCCCGGGACGGTCAGGGACGTCTCGGCGACGTTGGTGGCCAGCACGACCCTCCGGCCGGTGTGGGCCTCGAAGATACGGTGCTGTTCGGCCGAAGACAGGCGCCCGAAGAGCGGCACCACCTCTAGCGCAGGCAGGTCGGCCTTGGACAGGGCGTCCGCCGTGTCACGGATCTCGCGCTCGCCGGCCAGGAAGACCAGGATGTCCCCCGGTCCCTCGGCGCACAGCTCCTGCACCGCGTCGCAGATCGCCTGTACTTCGTCGACGGCGTCGTCGCCTGCGGGACCTTGTTCAGCACCCCGCTGAGGCCTGCGGTCGGCGGCGGCCGCCTGGGCCTGCCCCACAGGGCGGCCAACGCCCGCCGCGCCGGTCCCCCCCGGTGCCCCCGGAGCTCCAAGACGCGAGCCTCCCGCCACCGCCGCGCCTGCCCCGGCGCCGACAATGCCGAGGGCGTCATCGTCCTCGTCCTCGTCGTCGCCGGCGGGCTCGTCGTAAGGCCGGTAACGGATCTCGACGGGATAACTACGCCCTGAGACCTGGATGACGGGCGCCCCGTCGAAGTGGGCCGAGAACCTCTCGGTGTCGATGGTGGCCGAAGTGATGACAACCTTCAGGTCCGGTCGCGCCGGCAACAGCCGCTTCAGGTAGCCGAGGATGAAGTCGATGTTGAGGCTGCGTTCGTGGGCCTCGTCGACGATGAGCGTGTCGTAGGCTCGCAGCTGGGGGTCGTTGTGCAACTCGGCCAGGAGCACCCCGTCTGTCATCAGCTTGACCAGGGTCCCATCCCCGACGCGGTCCGTGAAGCGCACCTTGTAGCCGACCGGCCCACCGAGCTGGGCGCCCAGCTCCTCGCTCACCCTCTCGGCGATGCTACGGGCGGCGATCCGGCGGGGCTGGGTGTGGCCGATCATGCCGGCCACAGCGCGTCCGGCGTCGAGGCACAACTTGGGCAACTGGGTGCTCTTGCCCGAACCGGTCTCACCGGCCACGACCAGCACCTGGTGCGGCCCCCGCAGGGCGGCGACGAGATCGTCACGCCGGCCGCTTATCGGTAGCTCCGGCGGGTACGGCAGCGGTGACACCAGGGCCTCGATGACCTGCTGGCGAGCCCGCGCCCGGGCCTCGGCGCGCGCTGCGACGGGCACACCGGGGCGCCGTCCGGCTCTCGTCGTAGCACCCCTGGTCACCCTACGAGCATGGCGGGCCCGAGGCCGTTGGCGGGGCTCGGCCTCGGCCCGCCCCCGCCTTCAGTGGCGCAGGAGCACCTCGCGCACGCCGCGGGCGATCTCGAGGTCCTCGCGCGCCGCCACAACGTAACAAGCCGCAGCGGAGCCGGACGGGCTGATCTCAGCCACCTCGCCGGCGGCCTCATTGGCCTCCGGGTCGAGCCGGGCCCCGAGGAACCCGAGGCCGTCGACGGCCCGTCGGCGCACCTCGGCCGAGTGCTCTCCGATCCCCCCGGTGAAGACCAGGGCATCCAGGCCTCCCAGAGAAGCCGCCATAGCCGCAACACAGGCCCGCAGGCTGTGGAGGTAAACCTGCATGGCCAGGGTTGCACGCTCGTCACCGGCGGCCTCCCGGGCCAGCACTTCGCGCATGTCCGCCGTCCCGGCCAGCCCGAGCAGGCCCCCTTTGCGCTCGAGGCCATCGGATATCTCCTCCACGGACAGCCCAGCGGTGTGGGCCATCCAGAGCACGAGGCCGGGGTCCACCGAGCCCGACCGGGTGGCCATCACCAGCCCCTCGAGCGGAGTGAAACCCATGGTGGTGTCGACACATCGACCTCCCGCCACCGCTGCCAGCGACGCCCCGGCACCTAGGTGGCAGGTGACGACCCGGAGCTTGCTGGGGTCGGCACGGCCCGCCATGAGCTGGCCGACGCGCCGCGATACGTAGGAGTGGTTCAGCCCGTGGAAGCCGTAGCGGCGCAGGTGCCAGCGTTGGCGCCACTCGAGCGGCAGGGCATAGGTCGACGCCCCGGCCCCGATGGTGGAGTGGAACGCGGTGTCGAAGCAGGCCACCGCCGGCACACCGGGCAGCGCCCGGCCCACGGCTTCCAGGCCGGCGACCGCCCCCGGCTGGTGCAATGGAGCCAACGGCGTGAGGAGCCTGATACGCTCCACCACCTCCTCGTCGACCAGGACGGGTGCGGTGAGCTCGGTGCCCCCGTGCACGACGCGGTGACCTACGGCGGCATATGGCCCGTGCGGCTCTATCACCGCCCGCAGGTCGCCGTCGTCTACCCGCCCGCCCGGCGTCTCGAGGGTCTCCCCAGCCAGCAGCCGGTCCGAACCGTCCAGCACGGCCAGCTTCAGCGTGCTGGAACCGGCATTGACCACCAGGAGCCGCCCGTCGGCGGCAAGGCCGCTGTCGGGGCCGGTCTCGCCTTCTTTGTTCAGTACGGCCACTGCCAGTCCTTGATGTCCGGGAGGTCCTCTCCCTCGAAACGGGTGTAAGCGGAGGCGCGGGCCCTCTCGTCGACCATCTGCTGGCGCAGCGACGCGGCGCGAGAGCCGAGGAAGGGCACCCGGTCGATCACGTCCATCACCAGGTGGTAGCGGTCGAGGTCGTTCAACATCACCATGTCGAACGGGGTCGTCGTCGTCCCCTCCTCCTTGTAGCCGCGCACGTGCATGTTGGCGTGGTTGGTGCGCCGGTACGTGAGCCTGTGGACTAGCCAGGGGTACCCGTGGTAGGCGAAGATCACCGGCTTGTCCTTGGTGAAGATGATGTCGAACTCGGCGTCGGACAGGCCGTGGGGATGCTCCGTCTCGGGCTGGAGCCGCATCAGGTCCACCACATTGACGACCCTCACCTTGAGCGAGGGTATGTCACAGCGCAGGATGTCGACGGCGGCCAAGGTCTCCAGGGTCGGGATGTCGCCACAACAGGCCATGACCACGTCGGGGTCACCCTCGTCGTTGGAAGCCCAGTCCCAGATGCCTATCCCCCTGGTGCAGTGGAGCACAGCCTCGTCCATGGACAGGTAGTTCAGCGACGGCTGCTTGCCTGCCACGATGACGTTGACGTACTGGCGGCTGCGTAGGCAGTGGTCGGCCACCGAGAGCAGGCAGTTGGTGTCGGGCGGGAGGTAGACCCGGATCACCTCGGCCTTCTTGTTGACGACGTGGTCGATGAAACCGGGGTCCTGATGGGAGAAGCCGTTGTGGTCCTGGCGCCACACGTGCGACGACAACAGGTAGTTGAGCGAGGCGAGCGGCCGCCGCCAGGGTATGT
>JAKACE010000134.1 GCA_021821705.1 Actinomycetes bacterium
GATGTGACGATGCTGTAGCGCAGTTGAGGCAGGGTCACGTGCCAGAACGACTGCCACATATTGACCCCGTCGACTGTCGCAGCGTCGTAGAGCTCCCCGGGTATGGAGCGCCGTCCGGCCTGGAATATCAGCGTGTGGAAGGGCACGAACTGCCAGGCGATGATCACCACGATGGTGAAAAGGGCGAGGTTGGGGCTTCCCAGCCAGTTCTGGTCGAGGAACCCGAGGTGCAGGTGCGTCCCCAACCAGGCCAGGCCTCCGAACTGGGGGAAGAGGAAGCTCTGCCACATGAGCGAGAGGCCGGCAGTGGACAGCAGGAGCGGCACCAGGTAGACAGCGGCATAGACGGCGCGGTAGCGCTGGGTGCCGGCGACGAATATGCCCAGGGCCATTGCCAGTGGTGTCTGCGCCAGCCAGCTGAGGCCCGCCAGTTCGAACGTCACGAGCAGGGAATGATGGGCTACCGGGTCGGCCAGGAAGCGGTCCCAGTTGGCCAGGCCAACCCAGCGGAGACGTCCTATGAGGTTCCAGTCGGTGAAGGACAGGAAGAGGGCGAACACCGTGGGGACCACGATGAAGACGGCGTAGAGCGCCAGGGCCGGGGAGATGCCGAGCAGGTCGCCCAAAAGGTCGCGCTGTTTGGCCGTCCTGGCCTCCCGGCGCGGGCGCCCGACCCCGGACTTGCCTAGGACCTCGGTTGCCGTGGCCATGAGTTCACCTCGTGGGTAGGAGGGCCCGGCCCCGGGAGCCGGGGGACCTTGGAGCCGGGCCGTCCGATATGTTGGCGCCGCTCGGGACGTCTGTGGCAGATGCCCCGGGGCCTCTCCCGTGCCCCCTTTTCCGGAGGCGACGCCGGTCGGCCGGCGTCGCCTCCGGGGGCGGTGGTGGGTAGCGCTTGGGGCCGGCTGACTACTGGAGCTTGTTCATGGTCTGGGCGAACTGCCTCGGAGTCTCGAGGAGGTCGAACACCTTGGACAGGTTGTCGAGCATCGGCTGCGCCTTGGTCGACCCGAGGGCCTGGTCCCAGGAGTACTGGAAGTACGGCGCCCTGAGGACGGCCCTGTACACCTGGAGCAGATAGGGCTTGAGATGCGGTACGGCGTTGAAGGCGCTCGGTGCCACCTTGAGCGCAGGCACCGCCCCTTGGGCTATGAGCTCCCTGGCGTACGCAGGGGAGTCCCAGCAGAACTTTGCAAAGGCCTCGGCCACGTACGTCTGGGCCGCGCTGAGGTGGGCAGCCAGGCCGACGTAAGTGGTCGTGTTGCCCTCGAGGTCGGCCGGGTTGCCCTTGCCACCCGGGACGGCCGGGAAGGCTCCGATACCCAGGCTGCCGCTGTTGACCCATCCCGGGGCCAGCGAGGTCAGGAAGGTGATGTCCCAGTCACCCATCAGCTGCATCGCGGCGACGCCGCGGTACACCAAGGCGTCGGTGAACCCGGTGCCCCAGTCGATGGAGTTGTACCCCTTCTGGAAGGCATTGTCCTTCACGAGGGTCTGGATGTCGGTCAGGGCCTTGATGACGGCGGGGTTGGACCAGGCGCCCTTCTTGCCGTCCTGGATGTTCAAGAAGACCTGCGGGCCACCTTCGCGGTCCGTGAAGTACTCCAGGTACATGAGCCCTTCCCACTCACCGTTGTTGCCCAGGGCGATGGCGGTGACGTTCTTCTTGGCCAGTGCCTTGACGTCTGCGAGCAGGCGTGTCGTCGTGGTCGGGAAACTGAGGTGGTTCTGCCGCAGCACGGCCTTGTTGTAGAAGAAGAAGACCGGTTGTGTACCTGTGAAGGGCATGCAGTACAGGACGCCACCGTAGGTGCAGCTACCGAGCGCCGACTGGCCTGGGTCCCCGATGGGCTGGACGACCTTGGCCCCGATGTACTGCTGGAATATGCCGCCGCCCCACGTTTGGAACAGAGCCGGCGGGCTGGAGCTCTGCAATGCCAGCAGGAGCTTCTGCTTGTAGACGTTGTTGTCGGGTACGACGTTCATGTTGACCGTGTCGCCAGGGTTGGCCTTGTCGAACGCCTTGGCCTGGGCGATGTAGTAGTTGTTCAGCGTTGCACCCTGGCTCTGGACCTCCACTGTGATGGTGGCGGTGGGTGCAGCCGCCGGCGCAGCCGAGGAGGCTGCCGGGAGTGCGACGATGACAGTCGCAGCAGTGCTCGTGGTCACTGCGGCTGCCAGGAGCGTGGTCGCGCGCTGCGACAGGCGCGGCCGTCTACGGGACGGTTTTGTCACCTACTTCCCCTCCTGTTCAGGGCCCCGCCTCAGCGGGGGTGTAGCACATGGGGATGCCAGCGGGCGGGGCCGGTCAGGTCGTGTCTCCCCCACTGCGATGCCTCGCCCCGGCAGCCCAGCTCGGTCAGAAACGTCGAAATCTTTCGAGCCGGTAGCGTTAACGTTTACTCATGGTCACGATACCCTTGTCGCTCTCAGGCGTCAAGGGCCTGGCGTCGGGGTTTCGGCGCAGAGCGGCAAGCACGCTCCCGGTCCGGGGCGGCGCCTTCCTTCTCCGATGACGTAGCGCCCGCACCTGGACGTCCTTGCCCCGCAGGGGACCTACAACCGCTCGGAGGTACCGCCGCCGGCTCCGGTCCCGACAAGTTCCGGGTCTGGGCGAAACGTTTCGCTATAGTCGGCCCGTGACCATGCTCCCGGGCAGACAGGTGGCAGCGCCAGTTGGTTCGCCGGGACGGGGGCCGGACCACTCCGGGGAAGGTGCTCCGCCGGACCGGAGCGCGGCCCGCCGGGTGACGATTGCCGATATCGCTCGACGCAGCGGCTTGTCCCCCGCCACGGTTTCCAAGGTGCTCAACGGCCGGCCGGACGTCTCGGCGCGGACGCGCCTGGTCGTGCAGGAGGCATTGGTCGGTGCCGGCTACAGGCGCCGGGGGAGCCTGGAAGCGCCGCCTCTGATCGACGTCGTCTTCAACGACTTCGACAGTCCTTGGGCGATCGAACTGGTCAGAGGGGCGGCGGCCGCCGCCCAGGCGGAGGGGCTCACCGTGGCCTTCACGGCGCTGTCCGAGGGCGACGAACGCCGCATCTGGTTCGACCACATAACCTCCAGGGGGACCCGGGGCATCATGCTGCTGCTGTCGAAGCTCACCGAGCGCCAGCGGGGCGAGCTGGCGGCCCGCGGGCTGCCGTTCGTTGTCATCGACCCGACCGCCGAACCGGGGCCTGAAGTCAGCTCCGTGGGGGCGACCAATTGGTCGGGTGGCCTGGCGGCAACCAAGCACCTGGTCGAGCTCGGGCATCGCAGGATCGGGGTCATAACGGGACCGCCGGAGCTGCTCTGCAGCCGGGCCAGGTTGGACGGGTACAGGTCCGCTCTCGAGACGGCGGGCCTGGCCTTCGACGACGATCTGGTCCTCAGCGGGGACTTCCGGATGAAGGCCGGCTACGACCAGGCGCAGGTACTGTTCGGGCGCCGGCGGCGCCCGACCGCCATATTCGCCGGCAACGACCTGTCCGCTCTCGGGGTGCTGCGCGCGGCGCGGGACGCGGGGCTGCGGGTGCCCGACGACCTGAGCGTGGTGGGCTTCGACGACATTCCCCTCGCAGAGTGGAGCACCCCGTCGCTCACCACCGTGCGCCAGCCCCTCATCGAGATGGCGGCGGTGGCAGTGCGCATCCTGCTCGACAGCTCCGGTTCGGACGAGTCGCTCGGGCGCCGCGTGGAGCTGGCCACCGACCTGGTCGTGCGTGAGAGCACAGCGCCTCCCGGATAGTCCGGCGCCGGCTACCGAGGGCGGTACGGGCCTCCGGGCCGGTGGCCGTCGTCCAGTCCTTCCAGCCAACCGGCGGTCACTTCGGCCACCAGGCCGGCGGTGCCTGCGAACGAGCGCTCCTCACCGTAGATGTCCACCAGCGAGAAGATGTCGAGGTGGGACGCGGCGTCGAGCGTCGAGGAACCGACCACCGCTGCGACCGGAAGCCCGCGCCGGCTGGCCAGTGTGCTCACGTGGCCGACCACCTTGCCCTCGAACGAGGTTGCGTCAAGCCTGCCTTCGCCGGTGACGACGGCGTTCACGCGCCCGAGGGTGTCGGCCAGGCCCAAGGCGGAGGCGACGAGGTCGCAGCCCGGTACGAGCTCGGCGCCCAGGGCGGCCAAGCCCCCGCCGAGGCCGCCGGCGGCCCCGCCCCCCGGCAGCGAGGTGACGTCGACGCCGAAGCGCTTGCGGTAGTGGTCGGCCAGGACCTCGAGCCTGTTGGCGAGCAGGCGGACCTGCTCGGCGGTGGCACCCTTTTGGGGGGCGAAGACGGATGCCGCATCGAGGAAGCGGGTGCGCACGTCGCAGGCCACCCGGACGCGTACCGCTCGGTCGGCGAACCTGATGCCGTCGAGGGCCTGGACCGCACCCAGGCCGCCGTCGGTCGTGGCCGAACCGCCCACGGCGACGACGATGTCCCGGGCACCGGCCTCGATGGCTGCTGCCACAAGTTGTCCAGTCCCGAACGTGGTGGCCGCCACCGGGTCGTTGCCCTCCATGCCGCCGACCAGAGCCAGACCCGACGCCTGAGCCATCTCCACCACAGCCTGGGCGCCGTCGAGACGCCATTTCGCAATGGTCGGACGGCCGAGCGGCCCGGTCACCACGCTGTCGCGGTTTGCCCCACCCAGCGCTTCCAATGTCCCCTCGCCGCCGTCGCCAAGGGGCAGCTCGACCGCCTGCCAGCCGGCCCGGGCGGCACCGAGCGCCACGGCTCGCGCCACGTCGACGGCGCTCAGGCTCCCTCGGAACTTGTCAGGAGCCGCGAGCACGACCCTAGGCAAGGTACTCAACCGGCATCGCCGTCACCCTAGGGCCGGCCCACTGAACAGGAAATGGTCTTCAAGGCCCGTAGTGGTGGTACTCAGCCTTGACCTGTGTGCAGCGCCGCAGGCCCACTCGCCGCCCTCGCCGCCGACACCCGGCTGGCGTTGGTCCCTGCGGTCAGGCCACGGCTCTGTTGGTGGGACCGGCCGGTACCTCTCGGGCGGTGCCGACCAGCACCGGTTGGCTGCCCGTTGCAACCGGGCCGACCTGGGCGGCGATGCGTTCCTGGCCTTTGCCCGGGCCCCTCAGCTTCTCCACGATCTCGACGTGGGCGCCGGCCAGCGTCGCCCGTTCGATCACCAGGTCGACGACGTCCTCGGCCGGGCCCGGCTTGCGGTCGTGGGCCTGCTCGCCCAGGACCAGGCGTCTGCCAGCGTCTACCACCCTGCCCGACAGGGAGTAATCCCTCTCCACCCACAGCCAGTGCACCCGCTGCTCCCGGACGGCGTCCCAGACCTTCTGCAGGCCCCATACGACATGGCCCTGACGCTGCGCCTGGTCCAAGGCGTCCAGGTAGTCGGCGGCATGCTTCTTGCGCCACGCGGCGACCAAGGGAGCTGCCAACTCGCCAATTTCAGCCCGAGTGCGCATGGAGCCCCATGTCGTGACCTCGCCCACGACGGAGGCGGCATGCGCCGAACCCTTGCGGAACCGGCCTAGCAGGCTGGTCCGGCCCACCACGACCAGTGGCAGGCGCCCGTCGACGGCGACCCTCTCGCCGATGGCCAGGTCGGCTGCCGCCAAGGCGGCCTGGCGCCTCTGGTGCGGTGTCCAGAGGGCCGCCTCCTCCCTGGTCCCCTTGGCATGGCGGGGGCCGGTGAGGGACGGGTTGGGCACCTGCCAGTTGCGCACCTCGTTGAGCCTGTCCCCCCAGCCCTCCAGCAGCCTGAACCCTGGGCCCCACAACACCAGCGCCCTGTACATGGGGTGCTCCTGCAGGGCCTCGAGGAGGTCGCGGGTGGCGAAGGACGGCTTTACTGCCACCTTCTCCTGGG
>JAKACE010000135.1 GCA_021821705.1 Actinomycetes bacterium
GCATCTTCTCGGAGCCCTTCCTGCTCGAGCGGCCCCTTCTCGAGGCCATCCGGGCGAGCGACCCGGTGGTGCTGCTCATCGACGAGGTCGACCGGGTCGAGGTCGAGACCGAGGCGCTGCTGCTGGAGGTGCTTTCCGACTACCAGGTCTCGGTCCCCGAGATGGGCACGGTCAGGGCGACACAGGTACCCCTGGTCTTCCTTACCTCCAACAACACCAGGGAGCTGTCCGAAGCCCTCAAGCGTAGGTGCCTTTTCCTTCACCTCGACTACCCGACCCTCGAACGCGAACGCGAGATCGTGCTGGCCAAGGTGCCGGGCATCGAAGCCGCCCTGGCAGACCAGGTCGTTCGCACGGTGGCTCTCATAAGGGGGCTCGAGCTGAAGAAGGCCCCCTCCGTCTCCGAAACCCTGGACTGGGCCCGGACCCTCCTGCTGCTCGGAGTGTCGGAGCTGGACGCGGCGTCGGCGACGGCGACGCTGCAGGTGCTGCTCAAGCACAGGACGGACATCGAGAGGGCGTCTCGCCAGCTCGCCGCCGCACCGAGCTGAGGCCGGTGGGCACCACGGCGGGCGCCCGAACAGGCGCAACCGGAGCGGTCACGGTCGCCAACGGCCTGCTCCTGACCTTCTCCCGGCTCGTCGAGGAGCTGAGGGCGGCCGGGGTACCGGTGAGCACCACCGAGGTGCTCGACGCAACCGAGGCCCTGCGCCACCTTCCGGTCGAGGACAGGGCGGCGTTGAAAGCCGGCCTGGCGGCTGCCCTCGTGAAGCAGGAGGGTCACTGGCGGACCTTCGACACCCTCTTCGAGCTCTTCTTCTCCCTGCGCGCCCGCCTGGCGGGCGTCGAAGGCATCGAGGGTGCCGATGCCGGCGTCGGCGGCGGTGAGGGCCCCGATGACGCCAGACCCCTCAGCCAGTCCGAGCTGGCCCAGATGGCGCTCGAGGCGCTGCTCAACGGGGACGAGCGGCTGATGGCCGCTGTAGCCCGTGCCGCCGTCGAGAGGTACGCGGGCATGGAACCCGGACGCCCGGTCGGGGGCAGCTACTACGTCTTCAAGACACTGAGACAGCTCGAGGCCGAGGCGCTCCTGTCACGGCTGCTGGCCCAGGCCCAGCAGACCGGGGGCCTGGAAGGGCTCACCCAGGCCGAAGAGTACCGCCGGAGGCTGGCGCAGCTACGGGCGCAGGTCGAGGCCGAAGTGCACCGCCGCCTGATCGAGGACCGGGGCGCAGAGGCGGTGGCCCGGGCGACCCGCCGCCCACTGCCCGAGGACGTGGACTTCATGCACCTGGGCAAGGAGGAGCTGGCCACCCTGCAGCGGACCGTCCAGCCCCTGGCCCGCAAGCTGGCCGTGCAGATGGCCCGCAAGCGCCGCCGAGGCCACCAGGGCCGTCTCGACTTCAGGGCCACCGTGCGCCACTCGCTGTCAACGGGCGGCGCCCTCGTCGACCCCCGCTTCAAAGCCCCTCACCGCTCCAAGCCGCAACTGTGGGTGCTGGCTGACATATCGGGCTCGGTGGCGGCGTTCGCCAGGTTCACCCTGCAGTTGGTGTACGCGCTGTCGTCTCAGTTCTCGCGGACCCGGTCGTGGGCGTTCATAGACGGGGTGGACGAGGTGACCGACCTCCTTCGTGGGGCCGATGACATGGGCGCCGCCGTGCATTCCATAAACACCCAGGCCGACGTCATATGGACCGAGGGGCACTCGGACTACGGCCATGCCCTGTCGGAGTTCGTGAGCCGGTGGGGCCGCGAGCTGACTTCGCGCACGACCGTGCTCGTGCTCGGCGATGCCCGCAACAACTACCACCCGCCCCAGGCCTGGGCGGTGGCGGAGATGTCGCAGCGAGCCCGCAACGTCTGGTGGCTCAACCCCGAGCCGCGCGCCTACTGGGACACCGGTGACTCGGTGCTGGCCCAGTACGGGGTGCACTGCACCGGGGTGGACGAGTGCCGCAACCTGCGCCAGCTGCGCCACTTCATAGAGCAGCTACCCTGAAGCTTGACCGCCAGTACAGGAGGCCCCGCCCGATGGTCCTCGCCAGTCGTGAGTTCATAGCTTCACCGGACGATCGCAAAGACCAAATCGTCTTCAAGTGGCCGGACCTGCGCATCCGCAAGTTCACCCGGGCAATCGTCAACGCCGACCAGGTGGCCCTGTTCATCAACACCGGGCAGGTCGTAGGGACGATGGGCCCCGGCCGCCACCAGATCGACGCCGACGAGCTGCCCTTCCTCGGGACCTTCGTGGACTTCGCCACCGGCGGTAACGCCTACCGGGCGGAGCTGTACTTCGTCGGCACCCGGGAGTACCCCGGCTTCACCTTCGGCGGGCGCATCGACGACGTCCAGGACCCCCAGACCGGCATGGTGGTCACCCTGCGGGTCTTCGGCGACTACTCGTTGCAGGTCACCGACCCTGCCGCCCTTGTCACCAACCTGGTAGGCACCGTCGATGTCACCGACAACAACCGGGTGGCCGGTTGGGTCAGCGACCAGCTGCTCAAGGTGATGCGGACGGAGGTCACCACCCAGGTGGTACGCAACGGCTGGCCGGTCCTCGGCCTGTCCGCCTATACGCCCGACATCGAAAAGGCCGTCATCCTGGCTACCAACAACCAGCTCGCCACCTATGGCGTGGCCCTGGTGCGGATGGGCAACTTCGACCTCAACCTGTCGGACTCAGACGAAGCCCAGCTGAAGAACCTGGCCAAGGACACCGCGTACAGCCGCCTGGCGGGGGGCTTCAACCGCTACGCCGCCGGGGAGATGGCTCTCGGGGCCGGCCAGGGCATGGCCCAGGGAGGCAGTGGAGACAGCGGCGCCTTCCTGGCCGCCGGCCTGGGGCTGGGCGGCCAACTGGCCGGGGGCGCCGGCCCGCAGAGCCAAGGTGGTGAACCTGGCCCCGTCCCGCCTCCGGCGCCCGGCTTCGCCGGCGGGGGTGCCGGCTACGCTGGGGCACCCGCCACCCGGGCCGCTGCGGCCGCCGCCGCTCCGGCCACGGCCGTGTGCCCCAACTGCCATGCAGCCGTACCGACCGGAGCCAGGTTCTGCCCCTCGTGCGGCCAGGCGATGCCGGCTCCCGCCGGGCACTGCAACGCCTGCGGCACCGACAACCCGCCGGGCTCCCGGTTCTGCGCCGGTTGCGGGCAGCCGCTCGGGCCCCAGCCCGTGCACTGCCCGTCCTGTGGAGCCGAAGCCGCCGCCGACCAGCGCTTCTGCGCCTCCTGCGGCACGGCTATCGCGCCAGCGGCCACCGGCGGTTCGGGGACGGGCGCCCAACCCGAGCCGGGGGCCCAGCCCAAGTAGTACACCAGCGGTCGGCGCGCCCGGGGACCGGGCCTGCCGGCCTGCGGGCCGGGCACCTCCGGCCCGGGAGATGGAGGACAGCGATTTTCTATACCGGAGGCGGCTCCCTGACGCTGCTGGTCATCATGGTGGTCATGTTCCTCCTGCGCTACCAGATGATGTCTTCGAGGCGACGGGGCCCGTGGGGGACAGGGCGCAACCGTTGGCCCGGCCAAAACGGCCGGGTGCCGCCCCGAGCTCCACCGTCCTGGCCCGGTGGCGGCCCGCGAGGCCCTTACGGCGGGAGTGGCCCTTACGGGGCGGGTGGCCCTTACGGCACCACCGGGCCCCCGCGTGGTCCCTACGGCTCAGCCCCACCGGAGCCGCCTTATGGCGCCCAGCCGCCCACCGGCACAGCCGGCCCGGGCTGGGGGACCGGGAGCGGGAGTGGCACTGGGCCGGCGGGTGGTGGCCCCGGTGGCTGGAGCATGGGCGGCAACCCCGGTGCCGGCAACCCCAGTGCCAGCAACCCCAGTGCCGGCAGCACTCTTGGGGGTGGGCCGGCCGGCGGCGGCTGGGCCGTGCCGCGCCCGGGCGGCGACGCATCGGTCCCTGCCGGCCCCGGAAGGGGAGCAGGGGCGCGCCTCGCTGGTTCAGGGGCCCCCTGGCCCGGTGCCCCCAAGCCCGGAGCCAACGGCCCCGACTGGCTTTCCGACCCGCGCCCGGCCGCCGCTTCCATACCGGCTGAGCTCTTCCCGGTGGACCATGCCAGGGCGCTACAGGCGGCGCACCCACTCGACGCCGGCCTGGCGGCCATAAAAGCCCACGATCCCGCCTTCGACCTGGAACAGTTCACCCAGAGGGCCCAGCAGGTCTTCTTCATCGTCCAGCAGGGATGGGCGGAGCGCAACCCGGACCTCAGCCGGCGGGTCATGGCCGACAGCCTCTGGCAGGCCCAGCGCTTCCAGTTGCAGACGTACCTGGACGCCCACCGCCACAACGTGGTGGACAACCTGGCCGTGGCCAATATCTGGCCGGTCGCTGCCACTTGCTCGTCCAGCACCGATGTCGTGACGGTCAGGATCCTGGCCGCCTGCACCGACTACGACGTGGACGATGTCACCGGCGCGGTGGTGAGGGGAGACACCGAGGTGAAGTCCTGGGCCGAGGACTGGACGTTCCAGCGCTCCTCCTCCGCCGTCACCCGACCGGGCGGCACCACCATGGGCGAACGCTGCCCCAATTGCGGGGCACCCCTCGACGTCGACATCGCCGGTAGTTGCCGCTACTGCAAGGCACCGATAATGTCCGGGGACTACGACTGGGTCTTGGCGCGCATATCACAGGTCGGTTGACGTGGCACCAGTAGCGGGGTGACGGCGGGCGGTACCAGCCGGCGCCGGCGGGCAGCGGCACTGGCCGTCGGTGCGGCCACCCTGGTGTTGATCTGGGCGGCAGCCGGCAGCTTCGGCGGCAACGGAAAGCCCGCTCGGGCCGTGGGGGGCCCGAGCCCGGGCCAGGCCGCGGCCTCGGTCGTGAGCCATTTCCTCGCCCTGCGCGAGGCCGGGCAGTGGGCTGCGGCATGCCGGTACTTCGCCCCCGGCTCGCCGGCCCGCACCCAATGCCTCCACCAGGTCGGCAACGCCGAGAGCGGCCTGTCGTACACGGGCACCGTGAGCGTGCCGGCCGCTGTGGCCGAAGGCAGCCACGCCCTGGTTTCGGTAACCGGCCAGATCTGCGTCTCCGACAGCCGCTTCAGGGGGCAAAGGCGCTGCGTCGCCAACGCCGACCCCGCAGCAGGCATGCCCGGCACCAAGCTGAGCTTCCAGACCGCCTACGCGCTGGCGGTGTCCAAGGCTCACCGGTCGTTCAGTCCCTGGCCATGCCAGCGCGTGCACGGTGTGTGGTACCTGGTACCCGTGACGCTGTGACCTCGTGGGGCCGGGCCGGGCTCAGCCGGCCACGGCCGCTGGCACCACGGTGGCGAGGCCGACCTTGGCCAGCTCGCTCTGCAGGGCGTAACCCAGCATCTCCTTGTAGACGGACAGTATCTCGAAGCCGTAAGCCGGGTTGCTG
The DNA here is from genome assembly GCA_021821705.1 of Actinomycetes bacterium. Lineage (GTDB taxonomy): Bacteria > Actinomycetota > Acidimicrobiia > Acidimicrobiales > Palsa-688 > JAJZMF01. The sequence goes on from JAKACE010000135.1 coordinate 5,368, forward strand.
GCCCATACCCCCGACAGGCCCATCCAGGTGCGGCAGCATCCCTGCACCCCCGCCGGCGCCCGACCATCGGCAACCGGCACCGGGGAGGCGTAGGAACTGAGGAGCAGTTGCTGGCTGAGCACCCCCGCCATGGCCGAAGGGAACCGCCACCCGTGCTTGCACGAGTCGCAGGCCCCGATGCCGGCAAAGTTGTTGTACTTGGCCGGATCCTGACCGAAGGACGGGAATGAGAAGTAACCGGTCTCGACGACCGACTGGGCGAATGCGATGTCGCCGCGCACCCCGGTGTCCCGGGCCGCTTCGAGGTAGTCGGAAACAAGGTCGCCGAAGGGGACGGTGACGTTGGGGCGCGCCCCGGTCGATTCGTACCAGCCCTCGATCTGTGCCGCCGTGAGCAGGGAGGTCCCCAAGATGCTGGTGGTGGCCAG
>JAKACE010000136.1 GCA_021821705.1 Actinomycetes bacterium
AGCGGTACCACTGAGCCACGGCTTCGACATGGCGATACGAACCAGCGCGGCTGCGGCCGGTCTCGCCTTCATCGTGGCCCTCGTCGTGCTCGGCACGAAAAAGACACCCTCGGCGCTTGCGGCGCTCAAAGCGTGAGGGGTGCTGCGGTCCACCACTGGGCGAACGCGTGCGTAACGGGCCCGACAACGGCCGGGTCGGCCGTGACCACACCCAGTTCGCGGTTGTACACCATCGAACTGGTCGAGTAGTTGATGGACCCGACGTAAGCCCGCCTGCCGTCCACCAGGATGAGCTTGGCATGTATGTACAGAGCCTTTTCCGAGTAGGGATAGAGGCGCACATGCGCTCCGGCGGAGACGAGCCGGCGCAGGGCCCCTGTCCACGAGGGATCCTGGGTCATGAGCACCTCGACGTCCACCCCTCTGCGGGCGTCGGCCTCCAGGGCGCTCACCACCGCGGCCGACGCCATTTCCTCGCTCGAGGTCTCCAGGCTGGAGCGGGCCGAAGCGATGAGCCCCAAGAGGCCCTGCTCCGAGCCGGGAGAGAAAATGAGGTCCCCCACCTGGCCCCTGACCGGCACCCGGTACGGGCTCCCCGCCAGGTCGCCGGCCCAGTCGCCGTCGAAGGCACGCACGATCGCAGTCACGTCGGCGGCCCGGCGGTCCTCTACCAGCAGGTCAGCCGTCCCGGCGTAGTACCGGCTGGTCAGGTTGGCCGTCATCACGAGAGCGGCCGCGTTGTCGACCACGACCGTCTTTTGGTGCACGATGACCGACGGCGGCGCCCACTCGACGTGAACGCCAGCCCCTGCGAGCTCCGCTGCCGCCTGGCGGTTGGCCCACTTGCCCGAGTACGCCCTGTCCAGGAGGACCCGCACGTCCACGCCCCGCTCGGCGTCCATCGCCAGGTCGTGCTCGGCCTCGGGGTCCTCCAGCTCGTACATTGTCATGTCGAGCGAGCGGCGGGCGGACAGGATGAAGGAGTAGACGGCGCCGAAGCCGGCACCAGGCTCGGTGAGAACCCGCAGCGGGGTGGCGCCGACCGAGGCGCGCCGAGCCGCACCGGCAGGTGCCAACGTCAGGGACACCGCCACAACCAAGGCGGTCAGACAAGAGCTCTTCACGGCGCCGACCCTACGCCATGCCTGGGACGCCCGAACGGGGCCGCCCCGGCAGGCCCGGCTGGGGCCAACCCCACCTTGGCCTGGTGCTGGCCCCAGCCGCGAGACGCCTGCTGGCGGCATTCCCGGCGTGGCACGGGGGTCTTAGCCTTCGTACCGATGATTACCGCACATTCGCTGACGAAGCGCTACGGGGCGACGCCGGCTGTGGACAACCTGACCTTCGAGGTCCCTGCCGGCCTGGTAACAGGCTTCCTCGGGCCGAACGGGTCGGGGAAATCGACGACGATGCGCATGATCATGGGCCTCGACGTCCCGGACTCGGGCTCGGCGCTCATAGGCGGCAGGGTGTTCCGGGAGCTGCCCTGGCCCCTGCGCGAGGTCGGTGGCCTGCTCGACGCCAAGGCCTTCCACCCTGCCCGCACCGCCCGCAACCACCTGCGCTGGCTTGCGCTCACAAACGACATCCCGATGAGGCGGGTGGACGAGGTGCTCGACGAGGTCGGGCTGTCCTCCGTTGCGAACAAGCGGGCCGGGAAGTTCTCGCTCGGCATGAGCCAGCGCCTCGGTATCGCCGCCGCATTGCTCGGCGACCCCGCCGTCCTGCTCTTCGACGAGCCCGTCAACGGCCTCGATCCAGAAGGCATCCGCTGGGTGCGCAACTTCCTGCGTCGCCTGGCCGCCGAGGGCCGCACAGTCTTCGTTTCCAGCCACCTGATCAGCGAGATGTCGCTCACCGCCGACCGCCTCGTCGTCATCGGCCGGGGAAGGCTCATCGCCGAGACCAGCGTGGCGGACTTCGTGGCCAGGAGCGGGCGCGGCGCAGTCAAGCTGGTCACGCCGGACCGGGCCGGGTTCGCCTCTGCGCTGGCCGCCGCAGGTGCCACGCTCGAGGACGGAGAGGCCGGTTCGCTCACAGTCGAGGGTTTGACGGCCCCTCAGATCGGCGATATCGCTGCCCGCGACGGGTTGCGGGTCTACGAGCTGACGCCCGTGGCCGTCTCCCTCGAGGACGCCTTCATGGAGCTCACCCAGGACGAGGTCGAGTACCGCCCGTCGAGCATGGCCGGCGCCGTCGGCGCCGGCGTCACAGAGTAGGAGCAACAGTGACCGACACGACCCAGGCATTCGCGTCCGCACCGGCAGGCCACTACCGCTTCAAGCACGTGGCCAGATCCGAGGCCTTGAAGGTGCTGACGCTGAGGTCCACCGCCATCACCCTCGTAGTGACCGTCGCAGCCGCCCTCCTCGTGACCGGGCTGGTGGCCAACGCCAACCTGCACCACGGGGCCGGCTACTACTTCGGCTTCGACCCGACCCAGACCTCGCTCGTCGGCCTCATACCGGCAGCGCTTACGGGCGGTGTCTTCGGAGCCCTGCTGATCACCGGTGAGTACGCCAGCGGCACCATCCGCGGCACCCTGGCCGCTGCGCCGAGAAGGACGATGCTGCTGGTCGCCAAGGTCGCCGTCACGGCTACGGCAATGGCCGTTTTCTCCGAGATGCTCACCTTTGCCGCCTTCTTCCTGGGGCAGGCGGTCCTGTCGGGCGGAGGGGCACCGTCGGCGAGCCTCGGCTCGCCCGGTGCGCTGCGGGCCGTGCTCATGACCGGAGCCTTCATAGCGCTCCTGGCGCTCATGTCGTTCGGCTTCGGGCTCATCTTCCGCAGCACTGCCGGTGCCATCGCCTCCTTCGTCGGGATCGTGTTCGTACTGCCGCTCGTGATGCGAGGCATATCGGAACCCGACCTTCGCTATGTCCCCACCCAGATCCTGACCAACTCGGTGATGTCCACCGTCAGCCTTGGACCGGGTGGGGTCGTCAAGCCGCTCTCGCCTACCGTAGGATTGCTCCTCATGGTCCTGTATGCGGCGGTCTCGCTGGTCGTGGGCGCCACGCTGTTCGTGAAGCGAGACGCCTGAGGCGAGCCGGCGCAGCGGAGGGCCGGTTGCAGATCCAGGCCCCGGGTGGCCGGGCAGCTGAGGCCAGGCGCCTGGTGCAGGCCGTCGGCAGGGAGCCCTTCCGTCGGCGGAGCTGGGCCGAGCTGGGCTTCTTCCTCGCCGGCTCCGCTCTTGGCCTGTCAGGGGTGCTGCTGCTCGGCGCCATCGGCGTCATCGGGATAGGCCTGACAGTTGTCTTCGTCGGCACGGTCGTCCTGGCAGGCGGGCTGCGCACGGCCCGCGGGCTCGGCCGCTGGCAACGGTCCTTGGCCCGCCGGCTGTTGGGCCAGCAGCTGGCGGGCCCTGAAGCACCTGCCGCCGGGCCTGGGCTCCTCGGGTGGGTGCGCTCGTCGCTCGGCGACCGGGGGGCATGGCGGGCCGTGGCCTACCTGGCGGGCAAGATCCCGCTCACCATCTTCGGCGTGTGGTTCGCTCTCAGCGTCTGGGTCGAGGCGGTCTCAGGCCTCCTTTCGCCCTTCTTGGGCCATGCGGCTGCCGGTCGGTTCGGGGCCTTCGGCCGCCTGCTCGTACCAGCCCAGGCAGGAGCTCACCCGCCCGGTACCCTCACCCGCGTGGGCGTGTTCGCCGGTGGGGCCGTGCTGCTCTTCATCGCCCCGTGGACGATGAGGCTGGTGGTGCAGCTCGACCTGCGGCTGATGCGCATGCTGCTCGGACCGGACGCGGCATCCTCGCGGGTCAGGTCCCTCGAGGTGTCGCGGTCGAAGACGCTCGACGCGACCACCGAGACACTGCGGCGTATCGAGCGCAACCTCCACGACGGCACCCAGGCCCAGCTGGTGGCGCTGGCAATGCGCCTCGGCCAGGCCAAGGACAAGCTCGAGCACCTCACGCCCGAGAGCGCGGCGGCGGACGTCGCTGCCGTCCGGCGCCTGGTCGACGAGGCCCACCGCGGGGCCAAGGAGGCGATCACCGACCTGCGGGACATGGCCCGCGGCATCCACCCGCCCGCCTTGGACACAGGCCTCGAGGCCGCACTCGCCACTCTCGCCGCCCGTAGCGCGGTGCCCACGGAGGTAACGGTCTCGGTACCGGCCAGGCCGTCGGCCACCATCGAGGCCATCAGCTACTTCTGCGCCGCCGAGCTCCTGGCCAACGTGGCTCAGCACGCCCGCGCCACCCGGGCCTCGCTCAGCTGTGCCCAGCATGGCCCCTGGCTGCGCATCGTCGTGCGTGACAACGGTAAGGGGGGCGCAGTGCTCGGCCGTGCCGGCTCGTCGTCGAGCGGGCTGGCCGGGCTCGCCGACCGGGTGGCAGCCGTGGACGGTCACCTGAGCGTCGCCAGCCCGCAGGGTGGCCCGACGGCCGTCACCGTCGACCTACCGTGGCGTTCCTGAGATGGGCAGCACCGGCGCTCTCAGGGTCGTGATAGGGGAGGACTCTGCCATCCTCCGGGACGGTCTCGTCCAGTTGCTGGCGGACCGTGGCTTCGTCGTCACCCGCGCCGTGAGCGATGCCCCCAGCCTCGAGCAGGCAGTGGCCGACGACCTCCCGGATGTGGCCGTTGTGGACATCCGCATGCCCCCCACCTTCACCGACGACGGGCTACGGGCGGCTCTCGCCGTCCGCCGCCTCCACCCCGAAGTGGGGATCCTCGTCTTCTCGCAGTACGTTGAGACCCGCTACGCTGCCGAACTGCTCGCCGGCGGCGCCGCCAGGATCGGTTACCTGCTGAAGGACCGTGTGGCCGACGTCGCCGACTTCGTGGACGCGCTGGTCCGGGTGGCGTCGGGTGGCACCGCCCTCGACCCTGAGGTCGTGACCCAGCTCATGGGCGCCTCCCGGCGCACAGACACGCTGGCCGCCCTGAGCGCCCGCGAGCGCGAGGTGCTGGCCCTGATGGCGGAGGGACGGACGAACTCCGCTATCGCCACCAACCTGGTGGTATCGGAGGGAGCGGTGGAGAAACACGTTGCCAATATCTTCTCCAAGCTCAACCTGCCCGCCACGCCGACCGATCACCGCCGGGTCCTGGCCGTGCTCAGGTACCTGGAGGGCTGAGCGCCAACTGCTCCGAGCTGCTCGGAGCCGGCGATCACGTCCTATAACACCTTGTACAGCGCGACCAGGCTTTCGATCTCGGTCCGGGACGGCCTACGGGCGCCCTGCTCCCGGCTCGTAGCCGGGCCCGCCAGCGGTCTCGGCCGTCTGCCGCGGGGCAACACGGGCAGGCGTGGCCGGCACAGCGACGATCGGGCCGACAGGGCCGTAGGGCGGACCGGCCCGTTGACGCTGCCCCGGCCCGGACCGGCTTCACTCTCCCGCATCGTGCCTACCTCCCTTGCGCTCGGCGTGACTGAGGCAGCTTGCCACAACCGTCTTCGCCTCCCCTAAGGCCATAGGACCTCGGGCACGAAAGCCGAAGGTCGGCTGCCGCCAGGGTGGCTCTGCCCGCCTGGCAGGGCTCGGCACAGGTCGTGGCCCGGCCAGGCCGCACGGGACCGACCGTACTGCCGGCATGGTGGTAGCCTGAGCGCAATGGTGCAGCCCTGACCCCGTACCCGCTCGGCGTGGGCTGTCCCGAGTACCGTGCCCACATGCAGGTCGTCCGCTAGCAATGGGAACAGCCGTCCTCAGGGAAGTGCTGGATGAGCGTGTCCAAGAGCTCTTGGACCGTCACCTGTCCATGTCCAAGGAGTGGTTCCCCCACGAGTTCGTGCCATGGGAACTGGGGCGTAGGTACACCCCGG
>JAKACE010000137.1 GCA_021821705.1 Actinomycetes bacterium
AAGGCCCAGCACCTCTAAGCCAGGGGGGCCGGGCACCTTCCGAGCTGACCGGGCAACGGCCGCCGACGCCCACTCGCACCACGCCTGCTGCCCGGTCCCGGCCGTGCCCGCTTGTCGGTGCACGGCCGAGCCGCGTCCGGGCACGCCTCAGGCAGCTCGCACCGTCGAAACGTCGCTGCCGACACCACGACCCGACCACAGGCGGCGCCCGGTCCGTACCCGGGTGCCGGCAGGCGTCAGCAACCTGCCGGCGCCGGCCATGGCCAAGTCGACAAGCAGTGCCAGGGCCGCCACCAGCACGGCGCCGCAGAAGGTCTCGACGTCGTCCTGGTTCGCCAACCCGGAGATGATGTAGTTGCCCAGGTCGGTGAAGTTCACATAGGCCGCCAGAGTCGCGGTTGCAACCACCTCCACCGCCGCCGTGCGGGCCCCGGCCATGAGCAGGGGGGCTGCCAGCGGTAACTCCACCCTGCGCAGCAGCTGCCCGGGCGTCATGCCCATGGCCAGCGCCGCGCTGCGCACGGCTGGGTCCACTTCGCGCACCCCGATGTAGGCGTTTGTGAGCACAGGCGGGACGGCCAGGGCAAACATGGCTATCGCTGCCGCCACGAACCCACCGTCTTGCAAGCGGACGATCGCCGGCTGGATAGCGAGCAGGGTGAGGAGGGCGAACGACGGCACGGCCCGGGCCGCGTTGGCCGCGTTTACCACCACGAAGCTGCCCCGGCCGCTGTGGCCCATCAGAGCGCCGAGGGGGACCCCGACCGCCACCGCTGCCACGATCGCCACAGCTGACAGCTCCAGCTGGCCCACCAGCTGGTCGATGATGCCCCCGCTGGCCGTCCAGTTGGAACGGGTAGCGAAGAAGTGCGCTACATGGCTGAGAAAGCTCATGTCAGGTGGCAACCCTGCGTTTGCGCGCCCATGGCACCACTACGCGCTCGAGGCCGACGATGAGGGCGTCGGCGACGCCAGCTAGCAGGACTGAGAGCACCAGTGCCACGACGATCGGGGTGTTGAAGTCCTCGCTGAAGCCCTGCTGGATCAGCTGGCCGAGACCTCCCTGCCCGATGAACGCCGTGACGTTTACCAGGCCCACCGTCGTAACCGTGGCCACTCGGATGCCGGCGAGCAGCGACGGCAAGGCCAAGGGGAACAGGACCCGCACGAGCTGCTGGGCGCCGGTGTAGCCAAGGCCCCTGGCTGCGTCCCGGGCATCCGCCGGCACCGAGGCCAGCCCGGCGACGACGTTCCTGACCAGGATCAGCAGGGTGTAGCTGACGAGGGCCACTTCAGCGGTCGTCACCGAGAAGAAGCCCGTTATCGGAGCAGCCAAGGACAGCAGTGCGATGGAGGGGACGACGTAGAGCACGCCGGTCGCCCCGACGACGGGTGGGCGCAGCGCAGGTACCCTCCATGCCAGCACCCCGAGGGGTAGCGATATGGCGAGCCCGATGCCCACAGCGAGGACCGTGAGCTCGATGTGCTGGTAGAGGAAATGCAGGATCTCGCCGCGCTCGGAGGACACCCAGCTCCACTGCAGCAGAGGGCCGGCCGACGCGATGAGCCCCATGCGGCTGACCATACCAACCGGGGACGACAAGGCGGTTGGTGAGGTTGGCCCCGTTGCGGCGCGGATGTCCCGTTGGGCCGTCTGGGCACAACGGACCGCTAGCGTGGGCCCGGGAGGCGATTTGATCCGCTTCGAGGCAGTCTCCAAGAAGTTCGCCGACGGCACCAACGCCGTTACCGACCTCGACCTCGAGGTGGGGGCGGGTGAGCTGTGCGTGCTGGTCGGGCCATCGGGCGGGGGTAAGACGACGATCCTTCGCATGGTCAACCGGCTGGTCGAGCCGACCGGTGGCCGTGTCGTCGTGGACGGGCGGGACGTGGCCTCGCTCGACCGGGTCGAGTTGCGCAGGCGGACCGGCTACGTCATCCAGCAGCCCGGGCTGTTCCCCCACCTGAAGGTGGCGGACAACGTGGCGGCGGTGCCCAGGCTGCTCGGCTGGGACAAGTCGAGGACAAAAAGGCGCGTGGCGGAGCTGCTCGAACTGGTCGGCCTGGACCCGGCCACCTACGCCGGGCGCTACCCCCACGAGCTCTCGGGCGGCCAGGCCCAACGGGTCGGAGTGGCCCGGGCGTTGGCCGGCGACCCGCCCGTCCTGCTCATGGACGAGCCTTTCGGAGCAGTGGACCCTATCGCCCGGGACCGCCTGCAGCAGGAGTTCCTCCGCCTGCAGGCGCAACTGCACAAGACGATCATGCTCGTGACCCACGACGTGGACGAGGCCGTGACCATGGGCGACCGTATCGCCGTCCTCAGCCAGGGCGGCATCCTCCAGCAGCACGGGACACCTGCCGACGTGCTCGGTGCCCCCGCCACGCCCTTCGTGGCCGACTTCATCGGGGCGGACCGGGGCCTCAGGCGCCTGGCTGTGACCCCCGTCGAAGCCGGGGATCTCTACCGGCCACCGGTGGTCTCACCTCGCACCAGCCTTGCGCGGGCCGAAGCCGCGGTGATGGCGGAGGGTACTCACTGGGCGGTGGTCGTCGACGACGCCGGCCGCCTGCTCGGCTGGGTTGAGCCCGGTGCCGCCCTCCAGCGCACCGCCGGCGCCGGCCAGGCGGGCACCGGCCCCGCCACCACCGTGGGCAGGTTCATGCGCCCCCTCGAGGCCCGCGTTGGTGTCGGCGCCTCGCTCAAGGTCGCTTTCGCCGAGATGCTCCAGCACGACGCGGCCTGGGTGGCGGTGCTCGACAACGACACCTACCTCGGGGTGCTCACGCCTGACGCCCTGCACGCCGCCCTGCGGCGCTCCGTCGGAGGCGCTCCCGTCCCGGCCTGAGCCACGAAACTATGGTTATTGTGCAACGGTATGGCATTACGGCAGCGGCGGTGACCGGGCCAGCCGGCATGGCGTCGGGCCGCGGGCCGGCGGTGACCCGGCCGCTCCCGCAGGAGCCGGCGCCCTGAAAGCGACCGGCCTCGACCAGGCGGCAGCCAGACGGGCCGTGCTCGACAGCCTCGACCAGACGGCGCGCGCCCTGGCCGGCATCGTCACCGAGCTGCCCGAGGGCTGGGTCGCCCACACGCCACGCCTGTCCCAGGTGTGGGCCCTGAACCAGCTCAGGCTGAAATCCGCCGTCGGCGCCCGAAGGGTGCTGCAGCTGGCCGAGGAGCACCAGGCTGACCTGCCCTACCGGCACCTGGTGATCGAGGACGAGGGCACGGTGGCCGAGCTCGCCGCCGGCGTCGCGCCCGCGGTGGGTTGGCACCACGAGCGTCTGGCTCTCATGGTCCTGGGCCCTGACCAACCGGGCAGCGCCCCCGGCCTGGAGGCCTCGTCCGGCACGGGGGGCGCCGCTGTGACCGAGCTCACGCAGGCCGAGGCCGACCAGTTGAGCTGGTGCTGGCTGGAGGAGGACTTCCCCTCCGCCGGCCCTGATGTGCTCGCCGAGCTACGGGAGTGCAGCCACCTCGAGGCCCGGATGTGGGCGGAACGCCGTCTGGGCGTAAGGGATGGCGGCGGCCGCGCCGTGGCCATGCTCAAGCTGCGCCGGCACGGCGTCATGGCCTGGATCGAGGACGTCTACACGCTGCCGGCTCACCGGGGGCAAGGGTACGCACGCAGCCTGCTCAGCCAGGGCATCGGTCTGCTCGCCTCCGGCCGGCCAGACATGGTCTTCATCGTCGCCGACGACAACGACTGGCCGAAGGACCTCTACCGGGACGTGGGCTTCCGCCCGGTTGGGCCGTTCTGGCAGGTGCACCGGGGCCCCGCCGTCGGCTCTCCCGCCTGACCCGAACCGACCTGTTGACAGGCCCGGGCCGGGGCCGGCCTCGGCGCGGCGCCTGGCGTGGCCGGCCGCTGCCTGGGTATGACGGACGGGGTGCCGGTACAGCAGAGCACCCCGCCCACGTCCGAGCCGGGCACTCCTGGCGGCCCGGCTGCGCCCGCCAAACAACGGGGTACCTACGAACGACCGGGCGTCCTCGCCACCGAGCAGGGGCCGGTCATAGAGCGCAAGGTCGACGACACCTTCTCCCGCATCATCGACGAGGGCCGCCAGCGCCTGGAACGGGACCTTTTCGCCATGGCTGCCACGGCCACGATGGCGGGCCTGGAGGTCGGCCTCGGGGTGCTCGTGATGCTCGTGGTGGACCACCGCACCCATGACGCCATGCTGGGTGCCGTCGCCTTTTCCGTCGGGTTCCTGGCGTTGCTGCTGGGCCACAGCGAGCTCTTCACCGAAGGCTTCCTGGTCCCGGTGACGACCTGGGTCGCCGGCAAGGCGCGCCTGGTCGACCTGGCCAGGTTCTGGGCCGTGACCCTCGTGGCCAACCTGGCCGGGGGATGGGTGGTCACCTGGCTGGCCCTGCGCGGTTTCCCTCACATCGCAGGCACGGCGGTACGTGCCGGGGCACAGTTCATCGACGCGGGTATCGGAGTACGCTCCATGGTGCTCGGTGGCCTGGCCGGGGCGGCGATGACCCTGATGACCCGGATGCAGCAGGGCACCGAGTCCGAGCCGGCCCGGGTGGTGGCCGCCGTGGCGGGGGCCTTCGTGCTGGCCGGCATGCCCTTGTTCCACTCCATCCTCGACTCACTGGTCATCTTCACGGCGCTGCACACCGGCCACTCGCCGTACGGCTACCTGGACTGGCTGGGATGGCTGGGCTGGACGGCACTGTGGAACGTCGTCGGAGGTGTCGGGCTGATCACGCTGCTGCGGCTGGTGCGCAGCCGCAAGCGCGTAGCCCACGAGCGTCAACGGGCGGCCGGAGGCCATGCCGCCGAGGGCCACGCAACTGGGGTGGCGTGAACGGGGCGCCGCCGATGGCCGGGACTTCAGGCGCCGGCCGTCGCCCGCCCGGCCAGCTTGGCCCTGTACAGCGCGGTGTCGGCCTGGTGGGTGAGCTCGAGCATCGAGGTCGCGTCACCCACGGCGACGCCGTAGCTGACCGTCACCCGCAGATCCGGGCTTATGCCCGGCCATTCGAGGGCTGCCACCGCAGCAGCCAGGTCCTCTGCCCGCTTGGCGGCCGAAGCCTCGTCGGAACGGGGCAGGAGCAGCAGGAACTCGTCACCGCCGAGGCGGGCGATGAAGTCGTCGGAGCGGACGTTGGCCGCCATCACCTCGCTCACCCTCTGGAGCACCAGGTCCCCGGCAATGTGGCCGAAGTGGTCGTTGACCGGCTTGAACTGGTCGATGTCGATGAGCACCAGGGCCAGCGTCCCGGCGCCGGCAGCAGTCAGGGCGGCCACGTGGGCCTGGAGGCCGCGGCGGTTGGCCAGCCCGGTCAGCGGGTCGGAGCGAGCCTGCCGGCTGAGCGCATCGCGCTCACCCCGCAGGCGCTGCCCGGCAATGGCGGCGGACAACCCGGCCGACACCGCTTTGCGGTCGGCCTCGCGCTCGGCAGCGAGCGACTCGGCACTGCGCAGTCCGGCCGTGCGGGCACCGCGCAGCCTGGCCTCGAGCACCGCCGCCTCGTGCAGGGCCATGGAATAGGTCGGGCTGGTGCTGTCGCCACTGGCCAAGGAGGACTCGATGGCGGCTTCAGCGGCTTCAGCGGCCCGCTCCGGTGCATCTGCCTCCCAGCACAGTGCTCGGGCCAGGTGCAGGCGTGGCGCCCACTCGGACAGCTCGGCGTCCTCGGCCGCCCGCGGGAGCCAGCGCTCCACGTCGTCGATGCGGTGCACCCCGGCCAGTACGTCGGTGACCACAGCCGCCACCGCGATGTGCGCCCGCCACACGTCAGGCATG
>JAKACE010000138.1 GCA_021821705.1 Actinomycetes bacterium
CCGTCGCGTGACTACGCCACCACCAAGGCGCTCATGTGGTCCGACCCGGGGCTCTGGTCAGAGCTGATGGGGCGCTTGGCCGACATCACCCTGGCCAGCCTGAGAGCGCAGGTACTGGCCGGGGCGGCGGCCGTGCAGATCTTCGAGAGCTGGGGCGGGGCCCTCGCCCCCGAGGACTATCGCACCCTGGTACTACCGACCCTGGCGGCGGTACTGGCGGGGATGGCGGACCTCGGAGCCCCCCGCATCGTCTTCGGCGTCAACACGGGTGAGCTGCTCTCCGCCTTCGCCGAGGCCGGAGCCGACGTCGTCGGAGTGGACTGGAGGGTCCCCCTCGACGTGGCCGGGCACCGTGCCGGTCCTGGCAAGGCCCTCCAGGGCAACCTCGACCCCGCTGCCTGCCTGGCGCCGTGGCCGGTGCTGGCGGACAAGGCCAGGGCGGTCCTGGCCAGCGCACCCCCCACCGGGCACATCTTCAACCTCGGCCACGGCGTGCTGCCCGCCACCGACCCTGCCCAACTGCAGAAGCTGGTCGAACTGGTCCACGAGGAGACGACCCCTGAGGATGGACCACCGGGATGGAGGTAGCCGTCATCGGTGGGGGCATAGCTGGGCTCTCAGCCGCCTGGGAGCTGTCGGGCCGTGGCGCAAGGGTGACCGTGTACGAGCCGGGCCGGCCCGGGGGGAAGCTGCTCACCACCGAGTTCCTGGGCCGCCCTGTCGACGAGGGCCCTGACGCCCTCCTGGCCCGGGTCCCCGAGGGCGTGGCCCTGTGCCGGGAACTGGGCCTTGCCGACGATCTGGTGGCCCCTGCGGCCAGCCGGGCCATGCTGTGGGCCAACGGGCGCCTGCGTGCCCTGCCCGAAGGCCTGGTGCTCGGCGCGCCCGCCCACATCCTCCCGCTCGCCCGCTCAGGCATCGTGTCCCCCCTCGGCATGGCCCGCGCTCTCGGCGACCTGGTCCTGCCCCGGCGGCCGCCGGCCGAGGACGCCAGCGTCTTCGACCTCGTAGCCGGCCGCTTCGGCAACGAGGTGGCCGAAAAGCTGATCGAGCCACTGGTCGGCAGCATCTACGCCGGGACCACCCGCGGCCTCAGCGCCGCCACCACTGCACCCCAGCTGCTGCGGGCGGCCAACGACAAGCGCAGCCTCATGCTCAGCCTCCGGCGGGCCTCCAGGCGCCCGTCCGGGCGGCCGACAGGAGAGGCCCCCCCGCCCACGTTCGTGGCGCCGCGCCGCGGCCTGGGCTCGATCGCCGACACGCTCGTCGAGCGCCTCTCGGGCGACAGGGGGGTGCGGCTCGTTAAGGCCGCAGTCACGGGCATGCGGGCACACCGGGCCACCCACGGCGCCGACCACGACCTCGTCACGGTGTCCACCGCCGCCGCTGAGCAGCGTTACGACGGCGTCGTGCTTGCCGCTCCCGCACCGGTGTCGGCCCGGCTCCTGGAGGGTGTGCTGGCGGGCTCGCCCCACCTGGCACAACTGGCACGCGTCCCCTTCTCCTCCGTCGCCATCGTCACCCTGGGGTTCAGGCAGGGGGACCTGGAGGTGCCCGTAGGTCTCAGTGGGGCGCTGGTAGCACCGGGCACGGGCATGCTGATGACGGCCTGCTCGTTCGGGACCAACAAGTGGCCGCACTGGTCCGAGCCTGGCATCTCCGTGGTCCGGGTCTCGGTGGGAAAGGTCGACGACGACCGCTGGACCGCCCTGGACGACGACGAGCTAGTCGCCCGCTCGTGCGCCGAGCTCGGCAGAGTTCTGGCGGGTGGCCGGGGGGCCGACGTGCCCAAACCGGTCCCCGGAGGTGCCCGTGTCAGCCGGTGGCCTTCGGCACTACCTCAGTACGCCGTGGGGCACCTGGACGTCATGGCGGGGTTGCGCTCGGAGCTGGCCGAGGTGGCGCCCACCGTGGCCGTGGCCGGGGCGAGCTTCGGCCGGGTGGGTGTACCGGCAAACATCGCCGACGGGCGCCGGGCTGGCGCCGCCGTCTTCGGGTCGCTCAACGAGCGCGCCCACCCCCGCTGACCGGAGCCGGCCGGTCCTCGCCGTCCCCGATGTCGCCGGCCCCGATGTCGCCGGCCCCGAGGTAGCCGTCCCTGGCGCCGGCGCCCCCCGACCTGGTTGCCACCGGCGCAAAAAGGGCCGACGCGGCGCTGCGAGACCACAGCACGTGGTCGGCGATGACCACGGCTGCCGCCGAATAGGTGCTGTGCTGGCCGCCCGGGTAGCGGACGCACTCCGGATGGGCGCACCCGGTCCAGTAGCTCCCGTCGATCTCGCGCAGGTGGCCGACCCAGTCGAGCAGCTGGGCCGCCTGCGTGGCCATACCGGCTCGAGCGGCGGCCATGGCACACTCGGCCGTCTCGGCGGCCGTGACCCAGAAACTGTCCTCGACACAGCGCGTCCCGAGCCCCTCCTCAACGAAGCGGCCCCAGCGCTCCAGCATCCTGGTCCGAGCTTCGTCACCGGTCAGCACACCAGTAAGAACCGGGTAATACCAGTCCATCGCCCAGCGGTCCTTGACGGCGAACACCGGACGGGGACCGCTGCTCGCGCCGTCCGCAGCGACAACACCGCCCAGGTGCACCCGTCCCGGGGGCGTGGCGGTCATGCCCGACCGGGCTGCGGCGGCCCCGACGGCCCAACGCACCGCAGTGGCAACACCCTGGGCGGCCCTCGCCCATCCCGGGCGCTCACGTCCGAGGCGGGCAGCGATGCCGGACCCGCACAGCAGCGAATGCTGCGCCGACGAGCAGGCGGCCAGCAGGGCGAAGCGACCGGGCACGCCGTCGGGACCCACCGACCAGGCCAGCTCCCCCCCAGGGCGCTGCTGGGCCACGCACCACGACAAGGCCCGGTCCACCATGGGCCAGACGTGCTCGAGCAGGGCGTTACCGGGGCCACCAGGCAGCAGGGAGCACCAGAGGGCGCCGGTGGCAACGTACGAGCACACGTTGGGGTCCCGGCGCGGCTCGACGACGCCGTCCTGAAGGTAGAAGGTGCACCAGCTCCCATCCATCAGCTGGTTCGCTGCCAACCAATCGAAACCCCTGACCACTGCTTCCCACTGTCCTCCCACCGCCATCGCCATCAGGGCCTCGGTGTGGTTCCACGGGTCGGCGTGGCCGCCGGCGAACCAGGGGACCATACCGTTGTCGAGCTGCGCCGACTCCAGCCAGGCGGCGGTGGCCGCGACCTGCCCCCCCGTCAGCTCCGTCACGGTTTGGCGGCGTAGAGGACGAGGCTCTTGCCCAGGACCGGGTTGAGCACCTTCTCGCTCCAGCGGGTGGCCGGGTGGCCGGCTGTCATGTCCCACACCAGCAGGCGGTGGTAGGCCTGCACCAGGGGGTGGTCACCGCGCTCGATGCCAACGGCGCACTTGAGCCACCAGTAGGGGCTGTGGAGTGCGTGGGCGTGATGGCTGGCGTAGGGGACGAGCCCCGCCCTGCGGACGAGGCGGGCCAGGCCGGACCGGCGGTAGACACGGACGTGGCCGCCGGGGGTGTTGTGGTAACGCTCGGACAGGGCCCAGTTGACCCGCTCGGGGAACCACCGCGGCACGGTGACCGCAACACGCCCCCCCGGGGCCAGGACGCGCGCCAGCTCGGCCATAACCGAACCGTCGTCGGGGACGTGCTCGAGCACCTCGGCGGCCATGACCCTGTCGAAGCAACCGTCCGGGAAGGGCAGCGCCATGCCGTCACCGACGGCGACGTGGCCCTGCCCGCCGGCATCGGCCGTCTGCTTGTCGGTGCCCATGAGCGCCGTCACCCACGCCGCCGCCTCGAGCAGTTCATCGCGGTCGGCATCGACAGCGGTCACGGTGGCGCCGCGGCGCATGGCTTCAAGGGCGTGGCGGCCCCGCCCACAGCCGAAATCGAGGACCCGCTGGCCGGGGCGGACACCCAGGGTCTCGTAGCGCAGGGTCAGCAAGAGCGGCCGCCCGGCGGACGGCCCCTGGACCGGCCCACCTCGCCCAGCACCTGGCGGTACTGCTCGACGGCGCCATCGGCGCAGCGGGCCCAGGTGAAGCGGTCGAGGACACGCTGGCGGCCGGCTCGGCCCATCCTGGCCGACGCGCCGGTCACCCAGCCGGTCAGGACCTCGCCGACAGCGTTGGCCAGAGCGCTCGGGTCCCCCGGCGCCACCAGACGCCCGGCCAGGCCGTCAGCGCCGACCACCTCGGGCAGGGCACCGCCCAGGGAGGCCACCACCGGCACCTCGCAGGCCATGGCCTCCACGGCGGGCAGCGAGAAGCCTTCGTAAAGCGACGGCACGACCGCGACGCATGCTTGCGAGTACAAAGCGACGAGCTCGTCGTCGCTGACGCCTGGCCGGAAGCTGACCGCGCCCTCCAGGCCGAGCCTCTCGATGGTCTGGGCAGCGGCACTGCCGGGGCGGGGTTCGCCCACGACCACCAGGTGGGCGTCGGGCTGCTCGGTGCGCAGCTTGGCCAGGGCCTCGAGCAGGTAAGCCAGCCCCTTGAGGGGTACGTCGGCGCTGGCGGTGGTCATTATCCGCCCCGGCACGCGGGCCGGGCCGCCTGCAGGCGGACGGAACAGTTCGGTGTCGGCACCTATGGGCACCACGGCCACCCGGGCCCCGTCCACCCCCATCTGCTCGACGATGTCCCGGCGCGACGACGCCGAGACCGTGAGGATGCGCGGCAGCCGGCGGGCGACCGCGTTCTGCATACGGATGAAGCCGTACCAGCGCTTGAGCGACAGACGCCTGCCCAGGCCGCAGGCCTGGGCCGTGTCCAGCAGGCGGTCGACCGTCACCGGATGATGGCAGGTGCCCACGACCGGCCAGCCGTCCGCCATCATGCCGAGCAGCCCCGTCCCGAATGACTGGTTGTCGTGGACCAGGTCGAACTCGTCCCGCCTGGCCGCCAGCACCCGCCGCGCCCGCAGGCTGAAGGTGCGGGGCTCGGGGAAGCCGCCGGTGAGCATGGTCGCCACTTCGAGCAGGTCCGTCGTGTCACGCAGCTCGCTCGGCCGTGGTAAGCGGAAAGGGTCGGTCTGGCGGTACAGGTCCAGGCTCGGCACCTTGACAAGCCGGACACCCTCGTCCGTGTCCAGGTGCGGCCATGGCTGGCCCGACAGGACCGTCACCCGGTGGCCCAGGCGCACCAGCGAACGCGCCAGGTACCTCGTGTACACACCCTGGCCACCGCTGCGAGGGTTGCCCCGGTAGACGAGCAGAGCTATACGAAGCTGCTCACGCTCCGCTGGGTCTACGACCGCCTCGCCTCGCCGGCCGGGGCTGTTCAGCGGTGGCGGAGCGGGCATCCTCGCCCCAGCGTTGCCGCCTGAGCGCCGCCGGTCAAACCGAGAGCTCCACCGCCACCCGACGGCGCCGCGCCGTGGCTGGCCCGCCCCCGGCTCCAGGAGCCCCGCCGGCGCCCGCCGCCCGCCGGGCCAGTCGAAGGGAACCGACCCGGCCGACCTCGGCGAAGTCCCCCGAAGCGAGCAGCTGGGAGTACAGGCGGTAAGGCACCTGGCCACCCTGAGCAGGGTCGTCGAAGACGTCGTGGACCGCCAGCGTGCCCCCCGGGGCCAACTTGGGCGGCCAGTTGGCGAAGTCGTCGGCGGCCACCTCGGCCCCGTGACCACCGTCGATGAACAGCAGCGCCAGAGGTGCACACCAGTGGGCGGCCACCGTGGCTGAACGGCCGACCACCAGCACCACGTGGTCCTCGAGGCCGGCCTCGGCCAACGTGCGCCGGGCGAAG
>JAKACE010000139.1 GCA_021821705.1 Actinomycetes bacterium
CTTCGGCCCGGCGGCGACGCGCCAGTTCGGGGTCCCAGACGACGATGTCGGCGTCGGCACCGGCCGCCAGGCAGCCCTTGCGTGGCCACAATCCGAATATCTTCGCCGGGGCTTCGCAGCACAGGCGGGCCCAGTCGGCGGCGCTGATCCTGCCGTCCCGGACGCCCTGCCACATGAGGGCCATACGGGTCTCTATCCCCGGCAGGCCCCCCGGGACCTCGGTGAACTGGAGTGAGCCGCCCGGGCGCCCCTCGGCCGCCTTGCGGCGGTCGGCTTTCCAGAACGGGCAGTGGTCCGTCGCCACCGTGTCGATCGCTCCATCGGAGAGGCCGGCCCACAGCTGTTCCTGGTCCTCGGGCCGGCGCAGAGGCGGGGTGCACACGAAGTCGGGCGCCTGGGGGCCTTCGAGCTTCTCATCCGTGAGGTACAGGTACTGGGGGCAGGTCTCGCCGAGCATGTCGGCACCTCGCTGCTTGGCAGCGCGCACGGCGTCCAGGGCGCGACCAGAGGAGATATGGACGACGTAGACGTGCGCCTGAGCCAGTTCGGCCAGGGTGGCGACCCTGGCGACGGCCTCTGCCTCCAGCTCGGCTGGCCGGGTGCGGGCGTGCTCGATGATCGCGGTGCGGCCATCGGCCAGGGCGCGGCGGCGCAGGGCCTCGATAGCAGGGCCGTTCTCGGCATGGGTGGTCACCAGCCCTCCATGGCGACCGACGGCGCTCAGCACCTCGAGCAACACGCCGTCGTCCACTTGGAGCGACGCCGGGTAGGCCATGTAGACCTTGAAGGAAGTGACACCCTGCTCGGTGCAGTCCACCACGGTCTGCTCGGTTGCCGGCCCGGTGAAGGTCATGTGCAGGCCGAAGTCCACTGCAGCCTGCTCGCCCCAGCTGCGCCATGTTGCCAGGGCCTGCAGCGGGTCCTGGCCACGTGCGGTTGTGACGTAGTCGATAATGGTCGTGGTGCCACCCACTGCCGCCGCGGCCGTGCCACTGGCGAAGTCGTCGCTGACCCGGACCTTTCCCACGGGCAGGTTCAGGTGGGTGTGGACCTCCACCCCTCCGGGGACGACGAGGCAGCCGGTTGCATCGAGGGTCTGCTCATCCGCTGCGGGCGTCAGGCACGCGGCCACTTCCGCCACCCGCCCGTCGGCGCCCACCCGCACGTCGGCCCTTCGAGGGCCCTCGCTGTCCAGCACCGAACCGTTGGCGATGAGCATCGGGCCAAGCGTAACCCCAACCGCACCGGGCCGGCCCGGCGGCGGCGCGGGAGCTGATGTGGTACGGCCGCTTTTGGGGCGCGCCGGTGGGTGAACCTGTGCACGTGCCCACCGTCGCCGTCGTGCTGTGCGCCGGGGCCGGTGGCCGCTTCGCCGGCCAGGGGCTGGGCCCCAAGCTGCTCCAGCCCCTGGGTGGCCGCCCTCTGGTCCGATGGGCGTTGGAACATGCCGCCTCGGCCGGTCTCGACGCCACGGTGGCGGTGACGGGGGCGGTCGACCTGGCCGATGTCGCCCCTCCCGGTGTCGTCCTGCTGGCAAATCCGGCATGGTCGGAAGGGATTGCGACCTCGCTGGCTGTGGCGGTCGGCTGGGCGCGCCGCCTCGGCTTCGGCTCCGTGGTGGTGGGCCTGGGCGACCAGCCCCTGATTGGGCCGGGGGCTTGGCGACAAGTGGCCTCGGCGTCGGGGGAGCTGGCGGTCGCCACTTACGGCGGGAGGCGTCGCAACCCCGTGAAGCTTGCCAGATCGGTATGGGACGAGCTACCCGTGAGCGGTGACGAAGGTGCGCGCACCCTGATGCGGCGCCGGCCGGAGCTCGTGCGCGAGGTGCCTTGCCACGGCGACCCTGTGGACGTGGACAGGCTCGAAGATTTGCTCCTGGTCAGACAGGTCCTGGGATCCGGCACCGCGCTTGAAAGATGAGGCCCGGCCCACTCCGGCCTGAAGGGCGCCGGCGGCGGACCAGCCAAGTCGTGACGACCGGGCCCGCCAGTGGAGCCTCGGCCGGCCGGTGCCAGGCCCGGCTACGGTGCCAGGCCCGGCTACGGTGTCAGGCCCAGTTGCTTCTGGCGCCGCTGCGCTCGTTGAACTCGCCGATCAGCTCGTCCCACGCCGGCAGTTTCAGGCGCAGGCCCGACCAGAAGGACTGGTGCCTCCTGGCGACGAAATCGGGGACCGGCACGCCTTGCTGCTCAACCCAGGTGAAATAGCCCAGGTTGAAGATGCGGTCGCGGTCGCGCTGGTTGGTCTCGAGCAGGTGGTCCGTCCCGGCACCGAGCATCCAACGGCCGAAGACCTCGCCGGCGCTGACTGCGTCGAACCCCCCTTGGAAGTCACGGGCCAGCACCTTGTCCCGCTCGCTGCGGTACATCTCGGCCCCGTCGGTGGCCACTGTGATGATCACGTCGTCCGGCCCGAGGCCCAGGTACTTGGCCGTCTTCACGGCAGCCACGATGTTGCAGATGCTGGACAGCCCGAGCGACGGCAGAGCCCGCAGGATGGCATCTGGGGCATTGCGCCGGCGGGCCAGGTAGTCGCGGCCCGCGTCCGAGGACAACAGGACCGCCAGGTGGTCCGTGGCGGCGTCGCTGACTGCGGTGACTATGTCGGTGTTGTAGACGTTGTGCACCAAAGGGACGTGCTTGTCCCCGATGCCCTGGATGTTGTGCTCACCGAAGCCGTTGTAGAGAAGGGTGGGGCATTCGGCGGCCTCGACGGCCACGATGCGGGCGCCGTAGAGCTCTTTCAGGCGGTCGCCCGCTCCGAGCGTGCCAGCCGAGCCGGAGGCGCTCACGAAAGCCCGCAGTGCTAGCTCGGGCCTGGTCCGGCGCAGGTGCTCGAACACGTCGGCCAGCGCTGCCCCTGTGGCCAGATAGTGGGCCAGATGGTTGCCGAACTCGGAGAACTGGTTGAACACCACGTTCGCCGGGTCGGCGGAAAGCTCGGCGCACTTGTCGTAGATCTCTTTTACATTGCTCTCGACACCGGGCGTCCTGACGATGTCCTCACCCGGGTTGGCAACCCACTCGGCTAGCCACTCGAAACGTTCCCGGCTCATCCCCTCGGGCAGGACGGCCACGCCGCGGCAGCCGAGGAGCTTCGAGATCGCCACACCGCCCCGGCAGTAGTTGCCGGTGGACGGCCAGATGGCCCGGTGCGATGTGGGGTCGAACTGGCCGGTGACGATCCTGGGTGCGAGGCAGGCGTACGCAGCGAGCACCTTGTGCGCACGGATCATGGGAAAGCGGTCGCCTAATGCCACGACGATCCTGGCGTCCACGCCGGTCAGCTCCCTGCCCAGCACGACGTGGGCCGGGACCGGCGCCCGGGACCTGCGGTCCGAGCCGTTGTACCAGTGCATGCGGAACAGGTTGAGCGGGTGGGCCTCGTCCGGGCCGGTACCGGCCAGGGCCTCGCGCACCGGAGGCGGGATCCTGGAAGGCTCCGCCAGTTCGGCGAACGTCGGCAGCAGCACCCTCGCCTGTGCCAGGCGCTCCAGGGCGCGGCCATAGGTGGCGTCGTCGACGATGCGGTCCTCGAGTCCCAACGTTGGCATCGCTAGCGGCCCTCTCCCATTCGGCTGTCGCCGGTGCCGCACCACAGGGTGGACTGCGGCGACCGGGGCCGACGTCGGGCACGCCGGCATCTCAGCGCCGACTATATGCTGTCCGGTCCCGGCACCCGGGCGGGAGTTGCGCCCTCACAACCTCTCGAAAAGCCGCCGGGCCTGCTCGGCTGCCTTGGCCCGCACCTCGTCGGGGTCGACCCGGGTCGCCCGGCCACCGGCCAGGACCTGCTCGTCGCCCACCCAGACGTCCAGCGCCCGCACCCCCGGCGTGAAGGCCAGCCGCCAGGGGTCGTCGACTCCGTCGTAGTCCCAGCGGACCCTGTCCCCGGCCGCCTCTGGCACCAGGTCCCAGCCTGCCCGCACCCACTGCCAGGCCTGATCGGGGGTCGTGCTGATGTCCGCCTCCCGTGCCCGGGCGTAGGCCAGCCGGAACTCTTCGAGCATGTCCGCCCCGATGCCGTCGGTGCCGAGGACGACACGGCCCTGCCAGGCACGCGGCCGGGCGTAGCCGACTGCGTTGTTCATGTTGGAGCGCGGGTTGTGGGCGAGCGTGGCGGGCAACTGCCTGTCGAGGTGGACACCATGGACGACCAGCCAGTCCTCCCTCACAAGGGGCGCCAACCGCTCGCCGGCGGCGACGTCGACCTCACCCTCGGCCACGTGCACGTGCACCCCGACACCCAGGTCCTCGGCCAGTCCGGCGGCTGCCTCCAGAGTCTCCTGCCTGCACGTGAAAGCAGCGTGCACACCCACCAGGCCACGCCCGCCCGAGCGAAGGAACCGCTCGTTCTCCTCCAGCCCTCGCCTGGCGCCGTCATGGCCGTGGCGGTCGGTGACCCCGTAAGCGCAGAGCACACGGGCGCCCACCTCGGCACAGGCGGCCGCGATCACGTCCAGGCTCCCCTCGATCGCCGACGGGCTCTCGTGGTGGTCGACGATCGAGGTCGTCCCGCTCTCGACGGCCTCGAGGGCACCGAGCATGGCCGACCAGCGCAGCATTTCCAGGTCGAGCGCCACATCGAGGCGCCACCAGACCTGTTGCAGCACTTCGAGGAAGTTGGTAGGCGTTAGGGGAGGGGCGGGCATGCCCCGCGCCAACGCCGAGTAGAGGTGATGGTGACAGCACACCATTCCGGGGGTTGTGGCACCCACGCACACATCTTGGGCCCGCCCGGCTGCAGCGTCAACCAGTGGGCATATCGGGCCGTTCCGGGTGGTTGCGGGCGCTTACGGACGGTATGGGGCGGTTGCGGAACGGGCAGGGCGCGTACCGGCGATAGCCTTTGCCGCCCGGGCCGGAGCGGTCTGCGGCACGTTCACACACCCGTAACCATCGGCGCTGCTCAGGTGGTTGACACCGTCCCGGCCGGTGGGCAATATGGACCCGTGGCACCGCTACCTACCCGTTGTCGCCTACCCCGGGAAAGGCGGGCGCCCTCACGGGAGCGGTCGCTCGGTCGGTGAGCCGTGCCTGCACACTGGTGAGCGTGCAGCAGAGCACCCCGCATCGTTCGGGGCACGACGGTCCCAAAATGGAGATCCCGGGTGGTACCGCCCACCGCTCTCCCCAAGCCCGCATTTTCGTAGCCAGATATTCTCAAAAGGAGGAAGAATGAAGAGGGCCAAGCTTTCTCTGGTGGCCGCGGCGCCGTTGACGGCGATGATCGCATCGCTTCTCATCGGTGCGACGCCCACGGCCGCGAGCGCGGCGACCCCCTACAAGGTCGCGTGGATATATGTGGGGCCGCACAACGACGGCGGCTGGTCGCAGGCGCAAAACGACGGCCGGCTGTTCGTGCAGAAGGCGCTCGGGAGCCGGGTCGAGACGACCTACAAGGAGAACATCGCCGTAGGTACCCAGTTCAGCCAGACGGTGGCCAGCCTCTCCGCCGAGGGCTACAAGATGATCTTCGCCACTTCTTACGGGTACGTGACGCCCCAGCTGGCGGCCCAGTACCCCAATATCAAGTTCGAGCAGGCGACGGGCACGCTCGTGGCCAAGAACGTCTCGGAGTACTTCGGTGCGGCCGAAGACACGATCTTCCTCTCGGGCATGGCCGCCGGGGCGGCCTCGAAGACGGGCAAGATCGGCTTTGTCGTCGCCTATCCCATCCCCGAGGTGATCCGGCACACCAACGCCTTCACGCTCGGC